>CAJOGG010000113.1 GCA_905234205.1 uncultured Synergistales bacterium
TGCTCTCCATAAAAATCTACGCATGACATAAAAGTCTATTCGGCTTCGTCTAAAATCTGATCAAGCTCAAATAAACTAGATACATCAAGCAGCAAGATCAATCTATCGTCAGCAGGTTTTGCAACCCATAATACATAGCGTCTATCTATTGAACTTGATAACTTTGTCGCCACTTCCAACTGCGCATCATAAATCGTCAAGACTTCACGCACAGAATTAACTATCATTCCAAACTGTACGTCATTAATAGCTATAACCACGATTCTAGCTTCGTCCGTAAGTTGATGACCAGCCATGCCAATTTTCAAGTGCATATCGAACACGGGGACTATAGTGCCTCGTAAATTTATAACGCCTCTGATATAAGCTGGGGCATTGGGAACGCGTGTAATGAACGACGGAACACGAACTATTTCACGAACGATATTAACATCAACGCCAAAATTCTCACGCCCTAAAGTGAAGACAAGGTTAATATGTTCCTCGCCTAAAGCTTCTACGTCGAGATCTCTAAAATCTTGATTTATTTCCTTGGGTGTCTGTTCGGGATCTAATTTCTGAATGTCAGCCAAAAAAGTTCTACCTCGTTTTCTTTATTGATTGCGAATATTATACCCCCCGATAGCGAAATACGGAGGGCATTTGTGATTAACGTTACGTTTTACTCTGCGTCAAGAGCGGCCATTTCGGCTAATTTGATTGCGCCCATGACTCCTTCGTTGCCGTTAAGAGCTGCGGGAGTCACATAGCTGCTCATGTTGCGTAATTCCTTAGTTACAATGTACTCGTTGATATATTCAAGCAAGTATTGACGAATTAACGGGAAAAGCTTTTTGTTGTTCATGACGCCGCCACCGAGAATAATCTTCTGAGGGCTAAGAGTCATGATTATCGAGTTGAGAGCCTGTGCAATATATTTTGCCTCAAGGTCCCAAACTTCGGGCTTGTCTAAGAGTTCGTGAGCTTGTTTTCCCCAACGTCCTAATATTGCCTGACCTGATGCTAAGCCCTCAAAGCAAGCACCATGTGAGGGACAGCTGCCTTGATATTCATCGCCAGGAATGACCGACATTCTTATATGGCCGACTTCAGGGTGTAACATTCCGTGAACGGGATTTCCGCTTACGATAGCTCCCATGCCTATGCCTTTGCCTATTGTCACGTATACAGCGTCTTCAAGGCCTTTAGCTGCTCCCCAAGTTGCCTCACCGAGTAATGCGCCGTTGACGTCAGTATCAAAGCCGATTGGAATATCTCCAAGAGCGTCTTTCATAGCCTGAACCATTGGATAATTGCGCCATGGAATTTTCGGAGTATGTAGGATATTTCCATAAGTCTTAGCGTTTTTGCGAACGTCTACTGGCCCGAAACACGCAATGCCTAACGCTTTAATCTTTTCGTCTTCAGGTAATGACGGGTCTACTCTTGCCTTGAAATACTCGATAACTTGGGGCATGGTCTCTTCTGGAGTCGTCGTAGGAATGAGAAGTTGATCCAGAATCTGCCCGCTTTCATCGCCAACAGCACAGATCATTTTTGTGCCGCCAGCTGCTAGTGCTCCGTATAACATTTAACCAAATAACCTCCCTAATAATCCCTTGGGCTTATCTGCTTTCACTTCGGCTTTAGCTTCCGGGGCTGGTGTTTTTGGTGCGGGGTCGGCTTTAGCTTCGGTTTGAACAGGCGCAGGGGATTCAGCTTTTTTGTGTTGCGATAAATCTACTTTTCTTACATTGTCTCTCAACGGTAGAATGCTCTTGGGATTGACTGAAAGTTCATCAACGCCCCACTTCAGGAAATCTTCCGTGAGTGTTGGATCAGCTCCGAGTTCTCCGCAAATTCCTACCCAAGTGTTATGTCTGTGACCAGCTTCGATAGTTTCGCGAATGAGTCTCAAGACTGCGGGGTGATGAGTATCTGCGAATCTCTCAAGGTTAGCGCTCTGTCTGTCAATTGCACAGGTGTATTGCGTTAAGTCGTTCGTTCCCAGTGAGAAGAAGTCAACCTCCTCGGCCAACTCGTCAGCACACAAAGCCGCGGCAGGAGTCTCAATCATGATACCGATCTCAATTTCTCCCATTGCTTTACCTTCGGCCTTAAGCTCTTTTCTGCATTCCTCAAGAACTTCTTTGCATTCCTGAACTTCCCAACGACTGATAATCATCGGGAACATAATTCCAAGATTACCAAATGCTGAAGCACGTAACAATGCACGTAACTGACGCTTGAAGAAATCACGACGATTGAGGCAAATTCTTACGGCCCTGAATCCTAACGCGGGGTTGTCTTCCTTGTCGAGATTCATGTAGTCGATAGTCTTATCTGCTCCGATGTCGCAAGTACGAATGATTACAAGTCTAGGCGCTAATCCCTCAAGAACTTTCTTGTAAGCCGCAAATTGTTCGTCTTCAGTTGGGTCAGTCTTGCTGTTGAGGTAGACAAATTCCGACCTGAATAAGCCAACGCCCTCTGCGTCATTCTCAAGCACTGATTCAATGTCTTTCGGGCCACCGATATTTGCGTAAAGTCTGACTTTTCGGCCGTCCTTGGTCTCGCTGGGTTTGCCCTTGAGTTCCTGAAGTTTGGCTTCTCTTTCGCGGTCCTCTTGCTGTTTTGCTGTGAGCTCGTCAATTAGATATTGGTCAGGCTCAATATAAATGCACGAGTTGTAGCTATCGAGGATCGCAAATTTTCCGTCCCAATCGTCCGAAATATCATGACATTGAATCAACGTTGGCCAGTTCATACTGCGAGCAAGAATGGCTGTGTGACTGTTTGAGCTTCCAAGACGAGTAACGAGTCCAAGCAACAACGACTTATCGAGCTTAACTGTCTCCGACGGGGCTAAATCTTCTGCAACGAGAATTGCGGGTTCAGTGCCCTGTAAGTTTGCAGTATCAGCTCCGAAGAGTACATCAAGCATTGAGTTTTTGAGGTCAATAACGTCTGCGCTACGAGCCTGGAAATATTCGTCGTCCATGTTCCTGAACATCTCCGCGGCTGCTTCAAAGCCTTCACGTACAGCATATTCAGCAGTATGACCTTCAGCCATTAACTCTTTGCAAGAGTCGATCAAGTCGTCATCGTCAAGCATCATAGCGTGAGCCTCAAAGATTCCTGCAGTGTCAGCGTGGCCCTCTTTCATTTCCTTATCGTAGAGAGCGTTTTGTTGTTCCTGAACTTTTACGCGGGCTGCCTCGAATCTATCAAGCTCTGCGGCAATATCAGTGACTAAATCTTCGCTGATCTCATAAACAGGAGGCTTGTAAAGCTTTATCTTGCCTATTGCGATCCCGTTTACGATCTTAGTACCTTTGAAGACCTGCATAACTAGAAGTTCTCCGTCACGAATTTCTCAATAGCGGCGAAACAAGTCTCTTCGTCCTCACCCTCAACGCGAATTGTAACTTCATCGCCCTGTTTGATTCCCATTCCCATGAGCTTCATGAGAGCTGTAGCCTTTGCACTCTTCTCGCCTTTTACGAACGTGATGGTGCTCTTGTAGTTCTTGGCCTCTTTTGCAAGCAAACCTGCTGGACGTGCGTGAATACCTACTGGATCCTTGATTACATAGTTAAATTCCTTCATTACAATTCTACTTCCCTTCATGAATAATTAGATTAGAAAATTGGTGCTGTGTTATGTGAAATTATAATATAGAATCACAAATTCGCGTAATTTCCTGTAGGCCTATGATGGAATCTCAACCACCGAACCAGAATGAGCGGCGGATATTTCCATAGCCCTGACCCTTCGGGAGATCGTGCGGCACGAGTCGAATACATTAAGGCAATGATGAGCGGTGAGAATTGCCCGTGGAAATTTGAAGGTGAACAGGAACATGTATCGCAAGCTATGGCTGAAATGTTTGCTGATGGAATCATGGAGGTTGCCGACTTCCTGAAAGCTCAAGCCCCTGAACTTGATCCCGGGCGGAAAAGCGTCATTCCCTTTGTTCCCAGCATTTGAGGAAGCAAAATATGGCAAGACAGTACACTGCCACTATAAGGGTTACGCCGATGCAGACAAGACAAAGAAGCCTTATGAGCAGGAAATGATTCACAAGACTAACGGCGAGGCTTTTTACTGGGCATTGGTTGAACATGGTATTAAGGAGAAACGTCCGGAGATTAAATTATGCTTCGATACTTCAGCAGAGAAATTATTGCAGGACGAATCGGGCGCAGTTATCGGTGTACAGGCTCTGTATAACGGAAAAACGATTAACATTATGGGCAAGAAAGGTGTCGTTCTCGCAACAGGAGGCTTTGAATTTAACGCTGAAATGCGTCGTGCATCCCTTGAGGGCCCCGGCGTTAAAGGCTGGTCGTTCTATGGTTCACCGTTCAACACTGGCGATGGAATAGGAATGGGCATTCAAGCTGGAGCAGCTCTTGCTAAAGTTGGTAAGTGTGCCTCAAGAATCGAGCTTGCGTTCCCAGTCGGAGAAGCTTACGAGAAATACGGCCTCAAACAGGGTGTAGCCTCCGCAGCAACAGCCGCAAGAAATAGTTTCATCGTTGACAATTACGGACACAGATACGCTGACAAATCAGTCATAACTGACTCAAGCCGCCCGTTCCGTTATCAGTTCTATCACGAAGCGGTAGCTTATGACTTAATGCACATGGCATTTTCTCGTGATCCTTCATGGCTCATCTTTGACGAGACTCTAAGAAGTTCAACATCAATTGCTGTAACGTCATACTCTGCAGTCCCGTTTGATTTTTGCCCTTGGACTCCTGACAACATGTACGCGATCGAACAAGGCTGGATTCTTAAAGCTGACACTATCGAGGAATTAGCAGAGAAGATCAAAGCCGACGAGGAGAACCGCAAAATGATGGACGCTGCGACTTTGAAAGCTACGTGTGAAAGATTCAATGAGCTTGTTGCCAAAGGAGTAGACGAAGATTTTGGACGCGGTAAAAGAACTATGGGTGCGGTAAAGACTGCTCCGTTCTATGCCGTGAAAAGGCAAACAGATCGCTCGCTTATACACAGCCGGGGAAATTTCATCAGTGTTTAAGTTCACGTATCAAGCTGGCGGAAATTTGACAGAGTGCATAGTCTGCGGACGTCTTGCTGGTAAGAATGCTGCGGCCGAAAATAGCTGGTGCTAAGAAATTAATACTTGACGCAAATTAATCGGTCGTGTAAAATTCGCTATTGTTGAAACGGAGGGCCTATAGCTCAAGTGGTTAGAGCCACCGGCTCATAACCGGAAGGTTCCTGGTTCGAGTCCAGGTAGGCCCACCAGATGTTCATAATCAGTCACGCAATCACAATCATCATCTCGACCATAGATAAGCCTCGTACTTTCGATAGCACGGGGCTTTGTTAATTGTTACTCCATAACCGCCTTCACCTTCACCGCCAAGTCTGTAATTCTTCACGTAACTTAATCTTTCACACAACGCATGAACTTCACGTCTTAAGATCCCTTCGCCTCGTCCATGTATCACAGTTACCATTGAATGATTCGCTCTATAAGCACGGTCTAAATAATTCGCGACCAACGGCATAGCTTCATCAACTAACATTCCACGAACCATTATTGACGCTGGAACGCTCATAGGTTGAGAAAGTTTACTTGTATCTATTTGCGGGGAAGCGACTTTTGCTTTTTTGTCGGTGGCTATTAATTGCGATACTGGCACATCAACAGTCATTGGCCCGGCTGTCATATATGCACGACCGTTTTTGATCTCGTTGATTATTCCCACGATGCCACTTCCTGCTATCATTGCCGTAACTCCTGGAGCAGGCTCAAAAGGTTTTGGGCTATTTTCGATCTCGCGTTCAGTTCGTTTCTTTTCTCGTTTGTTCATTACGTCGCGTAAAGTCTTAAGCTCTCTTCGTTTCACGTTGTAACCTCTTCTTGCTGCGTCTCGTGCTGCTTCCTCCATGCTCTGAATAATTTCGCGTGAAGTTTGTTCGGCCTTGGCTATAAATTTTTCGGCTTTTCTGTCTGCTGCTTGCATGATCTTATCGCGTTGAGTATCAATTTCTACCACACGGCTTTGATAATTTTGCTTGAGCTTTTCGGCTTCCTGCATTGTTGATTGAATTTCTCGTTCTGTTCTGTCAAGAGCTGCTTTGCGTTCGTTAAGTTCGCTCATGATATCCTCGGCTGTGAGTTCTCGTGAGTCTAATTCACCTTGTGCAAGTCTCAAGACACTTTCAGGCATTCCGTAACGTTTTGCAATTAACAGCGCACTGCTTCGTCCCGGGATACCCATTAATAAATGATACGTAGGCTGCAATTTCTCTAAATCAAATTCCATACTAGCAGTCTCGACTCCTTCAGTAGTGAGTGCATATTGTTTAACCGGGTTATGATGAGTCGTTGCAAGAGTCACGCTACCTTTTTCCTTCAACGTCTTCAACACTGCTACACCCAAAGCTGCTCCTTCATGAGGATCTGTCCCTGCGCCTAACTCGTCAAGCAAAACTAGCGATGAATCAGTAGCGTATTTGAGAATGTGAATTATCTTGCGTAAATGTGAACTGAACGTCGAAAGATTTTGTTCTATGCTCTGTTCGTCGCCAATATCCACGAAAATTTGATCGAATGTCCCTATGACTGTTCCGTCTCTAGCAGGTAAGGGAAGGCCAAGCCAAGCAATCGTTACGAGTACTCCAGCAGTTTTTAGTGTTACAGTTTTTCCGCCGGTGTTTGAGCCAGTTATGACGAGTGTAGAAAATTTTTCCCCACATGAAGCATCAATAGGGACGGCCTTATCTCGCAACATAGGGTGCCGCGCGCCAACGAGTTTGAAATAGTGTGCTTGAGTCAATTCCGGGGTTACCCATTTTTTATCACGGATCAAATAATCGCATGCGCATAATAAATCCAACGTGCCTATGACTCTTTCAGCGTTTATGATTGCGTTCTCACGGGATAAAATATTTCGCGTCAATTCCAGCAAGATTAATCGCTCTTCATCACGTTCATCACGAGTCTTAATTATGAGATTGTTATTGACACTGGATAAGGCTTTTGGCTCCATGTAGACGGAATTTCCAGACGCTGAACGCTCAACCGCAAGCCCGGGAAAACGATTGATATATTCCTGACGAACCAGCAACAAGAATCTTCCTTCACGCCATGAAAGCGAACGTTCCTGCAACATGTTAGTGATGTCTGCGTCTTCAAAGAGTTTTTGTGCAATTCTACGGCCGCGCTTTTTTAGCTCTTCTATCTCTGAACGTATATCAAATAACTTTTTCGAGGCATTATCAGCTAATCTTCCAGAGTCCTCTATAACTCTTAACGCTTCAAGCTCCGGAATAAAATCACGAATCCCGTGACGTAAAGCTTCTATGTTGTCGTAAGTTCCGGAAATCTTGGCCAAGTCCTCTCGAATATGTCTAGCAGTGTGCAACAAGAGCCTTACCCGCAATAATTCTTCGCCCGATAAAATTCCGCTGCGTTTAGCATTCTCAAACATTGGCGACACAGGTTCAAGCGACGCGTTAAAGCTAAATTCCCCGTTATGGTCAGTGAGATCGAGCCATTCACGCAACAAAGCTTCACGTTTCTTCAACGCCTCGAAATTTTCAGCCGCCCGTTAAGGGTGAGTAATCATGGAGGCTTACGTTATGAAATATTCGCCTGAATTAATCGAAGAAATGCGACAAGCACTAATCGGCGCGGCCACCGCTTTGAAAGCCACAGAAATTTTTATGGCCGGTCAGGCTTATCAGACCGAAGAACTCAAGAAAAT
>CAJOGG010000114.1 GCA_905234205.1 uncultured Synergistales bacterium
AAACTGAAGACGCAATAAAACTCAAGGAGACTTGCCAACAATTTGAGAGCATACTTTGGTCAAAGCTCTGGAAGGATATGAAACAGTCCGCAATGTCAATCAGTGGTGCCGACAAAGAACGACCATATAAACAAATGGAGGATCTATCACTGGAAATGGCAAGCGAAGATTTAGTAACAAGTTCAGGCGGCGCAGGACTCTGGAAAATGCTTTATGACAGCATGATCGGAAAATTAGCGGCTGATCAAGAGGCTGAGGCATTAAAGGAAGCTAATAATGAGGCTGCGAAAATTGACATTGAAGGCTGATTAATGGGATAATTGACTTTAGTAACCGCCACCCTCCTCAAGAAATCCTAAAGCAGAGAGAAACTATGATTTGAACGCACGGATTAATTCCGCAATGGCTCGTACGAGGTCAGTAATGGCTTTTACGAGCTTTGTTGTGTCCTTACCTGTATAATTAACACACTCATATTTTAATCATTAACTCATTCAGGAGGTAATAGCATGTCTAAACTTAAACAGGATATGCGCGAAATTATTGACAGTGCTATCAAAGCAGTGTTGCCCGAGTCAGCAGTCAAGGAAGCTCTTAATCGTAAAGACTTTCAAGAACGTAAGGGTAAGGGAAAATTAATCGTTGCATCAATCGGTAAAGCAGCATGGAGAATGGCCAAGGCCGCAAGTGATATTTTAGGCTCTGGAATTTCTGGCGCGGTCGTAACTAAATACGATCACTCTATGGGCGATATTACAGGACTGGAAATTTTTGAAGCTGGCCACCCTGTACTTGACGAGAACACACTCAAGGGCACAAAAGCTTTACTTGAACACGTTAAAGGCCTCAAAGCTGAAGACACTGTTTTATTCTTAGTATCTGGTGGCGGGTCTGCATTGTTTGAACTTCCGGCCGAAGGTGTTACGCTCGAAGACATGAAGGACATCACGAGTCAGTTATTAGCTTGTGGCGCTGACATTGTTGAAATTAACACGATACGCAAGCATTTATCAGGAGTTAAGGGCGGACGATTTGCACAGTTATGCGCTCCCGCGAAAGTTTTCATGGTTGTGTTATCCGACGTTTTAGGCGATAGACTCGACAGCATTGCTTCCGGACCTGCTTGGCCCGCGATCGTCAAGAAATATTGTCTCAATATTAAACCCGAACTCATGAAGATTCTTGCGCAGGAGACCCCCAAAAAACTTGACAACGTTACAGCAGTCATAACCGGCAGTGTTACAGCTCTGTGTCAAGCCGCTTGTGAAATAGCGAAGTCAAAAGGCTATGAGCCTCTAGTTCTAACTACAACAATGACATGTGAAGCACGTGAAGCAGGGTCGTTAATGGCCTCAATAGCGCGTGAAGTTTTAACGTCAGGACGACCTGTAAAAGCTCCTTGTGCGATTATCGCGGGCGGTGAAACTGTTGTACATTTAACTGGTCACGGAATGGGAGGACGTAATCAGGAGTTTGCACTTGCAGCAGCGACGGGAATTTCAGGGCTTGAAGGAGTTGTTATAGCCTCATTGGGATCAGATGGAACTGACGGGCCAACTGATGCAGCCGGTGGAATTGTTGACGGAACAACAGAAGCGACTCTCAAGGCTAAAGGCATAAATATTTCCGATGTGTTGAAAGAGAACGACGCTTATAACGCTTTGAAAGCTGCCGACGCTTTATTAATGACAGGACCAACCGGAACAAACGTCAATGACGTTGCTATGGCACTGATAGGCTAATTAACTGCTATAATTACCCGTGAAATTCATAAACATGAAAGGAAGAAATAATTCATGGCGGATATAGTAACATTAGTGATGGAACCGCGCGAAAAGACCGGTAAGAACGAGAACAGACGAATCAGAAAAGCAGGCTTTGTCCCTTGCATAATTTACGGCCCGGAGATCAAAGAGAACATCAAAGGCAAAGTCAACATGCGCGAGATCGAAAAGATTTTGGCTGGTCGTTGGGAATCAACAAGGCTTAACGTGAAATTACCTGACGGAACCGAAGAACTTTGCATCATTCGTGAAGCACAGAGACACCCTTTGAGCGATATGCCTTTACACATTGACTTCTTACACTTAGTTAGAGGCCGTAAGATCAACGTTAATATTCCTGTTGAAGTCGTTGGACGCGAAGAGTCACAGGGCGTTAAGGACGGCGGCGTACTTGAGTTCACTCACGAGCTTGAAGTTGAGACCCTCCCGATGAGTATTCCTGATGTAATTACCGTTGACGTATCTGGCTTGAATGTCGGTGACGCTATTCACGTTAAAGATCTCAAGTTGCCCGAAAATGTTACAGCACTTGCTGATCCTGAAGACGTTGTCGCTATCGTCGTTACGTCAAGAGGCGTTGAGGACGCAGCCCCCGAAGAAGAAGCTACAGCCGCAGCAGATGTTGAAGTTGTAGCCAAGGGTAAAGCAGCCAAGGAAGACGCAGAGGAGAAATAATTTCTTATGAGACTCATAGCCGGCTTGGGTAATCCAGGAATCGAATACGCATTCACACGGCATAACATGGGCTGGCTATGTGTTGATCATATTGTCGCTAATAAGAATCTTGGTCAACCTCAAGAAAAATTTCACGCTCAATTTTGGAAACATGGCAACGTGATTTACATCAAGCCTTTAACGTTCATGAACTTAAGCGGAAATGCAGTAAGTGAGGCCGTAAACTTTTACAAGATCGAGTTAAGCGACGTGTTAATAATTTACGATGATATGGCTTTACCGTTCGGGAAATTGAGGTTACGCGCTCAAGGATCTGCGGGAGGTCATAACGGGTTAATCTCGATTCTAGGTGCGTTAGGTGATTTGCATGTGCCTAGATTGCGAATAGGAATAGGCAAAGCTCCTAGCAGTATGATAAATTACGTTCTTGGCCACTTCAACGACGACGAACGAGAACGACTACCGGACATAATAGACAGAGCTTCTCTTGCTGCTGAAACGTGGTTAGAGAAAGACATTCAACGAGCAATGACGTTGGTAAATGCTGACCCTCCAGAATAATTTGGGGGGCTTAAATTTTATAAGGAGGCTGATTTAGTATGATACAGGCGCGACGAAAATCTTCAAATGTGTTACTTGATACGGCGTTGCAGGAATTTTATGGAGCAGCTGACGAAATGGGACTTAAGGAAGAGTTAATTACAGTGTTGAGTCATTCCGAGCGTAGAATGCAAGTTTCTATACCTGTAGAAATGGACGACGGAAGCGTGAATATTTTCGAAGGCTATCGTGTCCAGCATTCCACAGCGTTAGGGCCATCGAAAGGCGGCGTTCGTTACGATCCAGAAGTTGATATGGACTATGGACGAGTGCGAGGCTTTAGCGATTCTTATGACTTGGAAATGTTCACTTGCTGGCATTCCATACGGCGGCGGTAAGGGCGGAATAGCTTGTGATCCAATGAATATGTCCAAGAAAGAGAAAGAGAGACTCTCACGAACTTATGGCGCAAGGATTTCCCCGATATTAGGCAAGTGGAGTGACGTTCCTGCCCCTGACATGAACACTGGCGGCCAAGAAATGGTCTGGATCGCTGACACTATAAGCAAGATGCGCGGAGAATTTGAGCCAGCATTATTGACCGGTAAGCCTGTAACGTTTTGGGGGTCTCAAGGTCGTCACGAAGCTACAGGACGAGGCGTAGCAACTTGTGGGCTTGAATTAATGAAGGTGCTTGGAAAGAATCCTAACTCCGTAACAGCGATCGTACAGGGCTTTGGAAATGTTGGAAGCTATACCGCAAAGACTCTTAGTGAAGCTGGCGTTAAGATAGTGGCTATTAGCGACATAACAGGCTCATATTATTCAGCGGGAGGCATTGACATACGCAAAGCCTTTGAATGCGTTCATAGCAATCCTAGGAGATTATTAATGAATTTCGATAAAGTTGGCAATTGCGAGAAGATCGAGAATGATATGTTCGTTGATGCTGATTTCTTGTTCCCATGCGCTCGTGATAGCATGATCAACAGGAGGACGGCCGGACAGATTCAAGCGCGTTATATCGTTGAAGGAGCTAACGGACCTGTAACACCTGAAGGCGATGAAATTTTGGCTGATAAAGGCGTAATAATCGTTCCTGATTTCCTGGCTAATTCGGGCGGAGTTATAGGCTCATATTTTGAATGGGCACAAAACTTACAGGGCGATTTCTGGCTCGAGGAAAAATACAACCGCAAGCTCGTTAATCTCATGAAGAACAATTTCAGGCGAGTTTGGGATTACGCAAAGGCCAAGAAAATTAGAATGCGTCGTGCGGCAACAATGGCGGCGATTCAGAGAGTGGCTGACGTTGTAGAAATGCGAGGGTTATTCTTATAGAGTTTTACTTTTATGCTAACTCTATCATTTAGTGATAAGACTCTGCGTTATGATGTGTTGGAGAATCACAAAGGCTTAATCTGACACTTCCTGACGCAGATAATTTTTTGTTCAAGGCCGACAACTTCATCTGTTAGTGCTGTTAAGTCTCGCAAAGCTTATTCCGACAAAATGCCGATGAGATTTTTGGCCAAGAGAACTTCAAGAACGACATCGCCCGAATCAAATCCAACCCTAAAAATTTTTATCGCAGAGCCTGGGGAAATCAACTCGATATGATTTTATTCTACGCGGGAAAATAGCGTTGTGCTTGATTGTTTGATTATTCATTTATCAACGACAAAGTTGCCTTTGCTTTGTCCCAAAAGTCATCGAGTTCTTCAAGAGTATAGTCGGAAAGATTTTTGCCTTCGTTAGTTGCGCATTGCTCCATAAATTCAAAGCGTTTACGAAATTTTTCGCACACACTGTTTAATGCCGCGTCAGGATCAACTCCGAGTCTTCGCGCTAAATTCACCGTCATGAACAATACGTCGCCCAACTCGTCAGCAATATGTTCGGGGCTATTCTCGTTAGCAGCTTCCTTGAGTTCGTTAATCTCCTCGTCAAGTTTGGCAAACAACGGCGCGGGACTCCCTTTAGGCCAATCAAAACCAACGTGAGCAGCTTTGCCCTGAATCCTGTTAGCTTTTAGCAATGGTGGCAGACCGTCCGGGACTCCTGCAAGTATTGAAGTGTTCTCGTGTTTGTCCTTACGTTCCTGCAATTTTATCTTCTCCCAGTTGCGTAATACTTCGTCACTGTCCTTGGCCACAACGTCACCAAAAACATGCGGGTGTCTGCGTATCAACTTGTCGCAAATTGTTCTCACAACGTCTTGAATATCAAATGCCCCTAGATCTTTTGCGATCGAAGCAACAAATACAACCTGCAGCAATAAATCCCCGGCTTCTTCCTTAATGTCCTGCATGTCACGTTTCGTTATAGCGTCGGCGAGTTCATAGGCTTCTTCTGTTATGGGTGTGCGCAAAGTTTCAAGCGTCTGTTTTCTGTCCCAAGGGCACCCTCCTGGCGCGCGTAATCTTTCTATAATGTTTACTATCTCGTCAAAATAATGTGCGTTATTCATGATTTCCTCCTAAATTGGACTTAGTATTTCTTGTGTGAATATTTCATCGAGTTCCATAGGCTTGCCGAAAAAATATCCTTGTGCTTTATCAAAACCTATTGAGCGTAAATATTCAAATTGTTCGAGCGTTTCTACTCCTTCTGCCAATGCCTCCATACCCATTAAGCGCGCCATTGATAAATTGGAGCTGATTATGTATTTAGCTTTGTCGGATTTATTGACGTCGAAGCCGCGAAGAAATTTCATATCGAATTTAATCGTGTCAAAGTTGTAATCTTTCAGAACATTCAATGACGAATACCCCGAGCCAAAATCGTCCATCCATACTTTATAGCCAAGCGCGCGGAATTTCTCTATGCCTATACGTAAAACTCTTGGGTCTTCATCGTTGACGCTCTCTGTTATCTCAATGTTTAACATACTGCGGGGAATGTTGTTGAGTGTTACATAGCTATCGATCTCTCTGGTTATGTCGCAAAGTTCAAAGTCCAAGCGTGATAGGTTAATCGAGGTTGGAAAGTAAGGCAAACCATTATCGCGGCGTTCACACATTTCTCTACATACTGTTTTCACTGCATAAAGGTCAACTTTTTGAATCTCCCTATATTGTTCAAGCGTCGGGATAAATTCGTTTGGAGGTATGAGGCCAAGTTCAGGGTCAAACCAGCGGGCCAAAGCTTCGATCTCGCAGATTTTTCCGGTTGAGATATTAATTATTGGCTGATATAAAATTTTTATGTAGTCATTTTTTACTGCACTATCAAGGTGATCAAGAATGTGTTGCTGCAAAGCTAACTCTCGGCTCATTTTTTCCTTGAAGATACATACGCTGACGTTGTGATTTTTACGAATGCTATCGCAAGCAAGTTTAGCACGATCACAAGCTGTTCTGATGTCCTCATAGCTTGACGGGAAATAAATTCCAGCTCTCAATCGAAGCGTAACATCTTCATGAAGAGAGTATAAATATTCCTGTACCATATCAATATTAATCTCAACAGTTGCCCAATCGGTCAAGACCACGAAACTATCATCAGAGAATCTGGCCAAGGTGCTTTTGGTAAACACAGAACCTAAGATCATAGCGATCTCCCTTAGAACCTCGTCCCCTCGTTCAAAGCCGAACCTGTTGTTGAACATTTTGAAGTTGTCGAGATTGAACCAGATAACAGCGAAGCCTCCTTTACCGTCTTGAAGAATTTTTTGTGATTGTTTATGAAAAGAGTTACGGGTGAGAAGGCCGGTTAAAGCGTCAGTCATGAATCATTTCACGAAATCAAATAAATTTAAGCCTACATCTTCATTCAATTTGCGTTCGACGATACCTTCCGATAATTCAACAATCATTTCGCAAGTTGCACTCACTACAGCACGAGTCAGATGACCTCCGAAAACTTGGCCTTTAGAGTCTCCTGCGCTCATGTGAATGTGCAAATATACTTGGCCTTCTTTGGTTGTAACGGTGCCCCATAAGCTTGTGATCTCTGCGGGAAACTTGAAAGCGTTCTTGTGATATTTTTTCTCCACCACGTCAAACAATCCGACCTCAAAATCATCAACGGCCCCAAGAGCTTTTACTTCAGCCAATGTAATTTTCTCGTCCTCGCAAAATTTTTCGAGCGTTGCCATAATTTCTTCGCCCTTATCGATTCTCACAAAATATTTATTTCCAAAACGTCTGAATTGCATAGTAGATTACCTCCATTGTTAGATTTACATTATACAGCCTCACTTAATTTGTTGGCTCCCAATCATTATCGCCCAAAACTTTCAGCCAGACTCCTTTTTCATCTTTGGAATTTTGTTTAGGTTTAGAGCTAGCTTCAGCGCCACCAAGTCGCACATCAACGCTAGGGGAAGCAACTTTTGATCTTATCTTATCCCTGACTCCGTCCTCACGTTCTGTATAAGTTAGGTGATAGCCAACATACCAAGCTCTTTTTGGGTTATTGCTGCTCAGGTTTTTTGTGTACGTAAAGACTCCGTATTTTCCTCCTTCTGATAACTTGTTTTTATCTGTCTTGATCTCAAATTCATTATCACCATCGATATAACTCGCTATTTCGGCTAAAGCGTTGGTATTATTCTGAATGAGTGTTGAAGTAGATTCTCCGGGCATTGTAATTTTGTCGTCGCTGCCGATTAAATCCATGTGTTCTTTACGCCATGTCAACGTAGCCATTTTGAGTGCGTAAAGATTGTTAATGATTCGTGAGGCTTCTGCGGAAGCTGTCATAGAGACGGAAGAAATAACAAAGACTGATGATAGTATACCGAGGACGGCCATAATGATTAATAGCTCAATCAGCGTAAAGCCCTTGTTGTTATAGCTTGACTTCAACTTAATTTCCCCTCCGTTGTTATTTGGTTATGTTCTTCGATGAAAATCTGAATGCTTCCATAAAAACGTTGGCTTTGACGCCGTCATATTCGCCTGATGAACCGTCCCCGCTAAAGTTATACCAAAGAAGGCCGGCAGATTTTGCTCTAGCTTTCAATTTTTGCTTCAATTTGGTTTCTTGTTTAGCGTCGTTTTTCTCAGATATACCGTAAACTACATAACATACAGTATTGCTATACCCGACATAGATCGAATATCCGCCTATAGGAGCATAATAATCGTCTGCGCCTCTCTTATTTTTTGGATCAGTAGAATCCCAACTTGAAAAAGTCGACCTAGCTTTATTAATTTCGAGGCTGGAATTACTCATGTATTTCGCAAATTCCGATGGGTTATTCATCAAATAGTCGTGTACTCTTATGAGGCTGCCGTCATTCGTTCTCAACCAAAATTCCACTTTGCTTTGTTTTTCATTCACTTCAATCCGCTTGTAGTTATCGAGATACCACGCATTAGCAGCCTTTGCAAGCATATTCATATCGCTGATTATTTTCGTAACTTTAGCTGTCGTTACTGCTTCAGTGCTGGAAAGCATTATCGCAGTGGCCAAGATTCCAACCACTACGATAACGATTAGTAATTCAATCAGAGTAACACCTTTGTGCCTCATAACTGCCTTCTTCATATTGCGTCAAAATCCATTCCACCCAGTAAAGCTTGCTGCTTCATGTGGAGACATTCCGCTTGCTGTTAATCGCTCATATATCGAACGCTTTTCTTCTTCACGTCCTTCTGCTCTACCCT
>CAJOGG010000115.1 GCA_905234205.1 uncultured Synergistales bacterium
CGCCTCCTGAATCTTGGCCGCAGTTCTCTCTTTGGATTCGCCGACGTGAGTCCCAATTAATTCAGACGCATCGACAAAGATTGTATCACTTCCACCAAGAACTCCCATTAAATGATAGAAATTTCCAAGCATTTTTCCGACCGTAGTTTTGCCTGTTCCAGGGTTGCCGGCGAATATGTAATGGTCTGGATAAACATCAGGCTTCACTCCTCGTTGTTTGCAGTCTTCAGCGTCAAGAAGCTCCAGTCTAACGTTCTCGAACAAATCCTTCACGAAATCAAGCCCGACATATTTATTATCTATCTCCGCGTAAATTTCATCAATTGAATTAACTCCGTGAGCCTCAAAAAATTTCTCGTAGCTACCGAAGTCTTTCATTGTTATCAGCTTGGCCGAGTTATCCCTCAATGATGCCTGCATTTTCGCCTCACGAGCAACTGATACAACATCGCGTGCATTCCCAAAATTTGCTCTGTCTCGTTGGTCATACATGTTCTTGAAAAATAAATCAAGGTCAACCTCTTCAGAAATTTTATAGCCGTCCTTCTCGCAGTTCTTAACGAAAATATCCAACAATATATCCGGCGTGTAGTCATCAATTGTGAGAATATTAGCTTTACTGAATCTGCTGCTTAAACCTGCGTTCATTTTGAGTAGTTCGTCCATAGGTTCAGGATAGCCTGCCATGATCATGCAGAATCGAAATTTATTTGTGTTAGTCATAGCCGCAACGATCTCATCAATAGCTTCTTTAGGATAATTATTGTCGTTGCTCTTGTCAATTAGCGAGTAAGCATCGTCGATAAATAACACGCTTTCTTGAGCCTCAACGATTTTTGCGCGCGTTCTGTTAGCTGTTCCACCTACGTAACGATCCACCAAATCTTCACGAGTTGCTTCAATGGTCATGCCACGTTCCAATATTCCGGCATTGTAAAAGATTCGCCCGATTAATCGCGCCACAGTAGTTTTTCCTACTCCAGGGTGTCCTTTAAGAATGAAACTAGGAACGGAATAAGGGACTCTGATTTTGTCGTCGGGAATGTCAATCCGTTCGTTAGCACAAATTAATTTGTTGGTTGATTGTTTTTTAGGGAGTTGTTGCAAAAATTCGGCCTTCTTGATTTTGTAGTCAACTACAATTTCGCGTATACGTTTGGCGACGTTTTCCCAGCCTCGTGTGGTCGTGAGAGTTTCGAGTGGGTCATCATTGCTATCAGACTTGAATTTACCATAAATAGCTTTGATTGTAGCTTCTGTGAAGTTTATTAAGTCGCCTTCATGATTTTTGATGTAACGAGATAGATTTTCATAGACTGCGCTCAAGTAACCTGCTCTGTTAGTCTGTCTATCTGCCTCACGACTGAAAAACGACAACGACGAAAGTATTCGTGGCTTCTCGAAATGATTGAATGTTATACGTTTTCCTGATACTCCAACGAGTCTGAAATACTCAAGCATATAAGCAAATTCATCTTGGCCGGGCAAACCTATTTTGAGAGTACACCCTGCGTTAATGCTCTTATCAGCGTTGAAGAACCTGTTGCGAAAAATTTCGCCGCCGTTGAGATTATTAAAAAGCTGCGAGATTGATTCACTGTCCATTTGTGGCGCAAGAAATATACATATGTTTTCGTTGTTGTTGAGCCTGTATTCGTCCCATAAGTGCGAGAGTAATTCCGAATATTGTTGAAGTGGAGCAGAACTATCGCTAACAAAATCCTGAAAGAATGTGAAAATTACAGCAGTCTTAACGCTCGAGTCAGCCATTAACTTTTTAGCTTCGTCAAGAAATTCTGCAGGGGTAATCTTTGGCTGCTTGTAAGTTAATTCTGCTGGTTGAGGCTGTGAAATTGTCTCGTTGCTAGTTGGTGGCGTATTGACCCTGGGTGTAGCGATTCTGCGTTTGGGACGTGGGGAAGAACTGGCCTTATTGCTGCTTATCACGATCTTTGCACTAGCATCATCAAGAACATACTTACCTGTATTCTTAGCTCCCGAATAAAATACAATGCATTCATACCCCAAGCTCTTGAGGTAGGCGTTCAAGAACGGACGAAAGTTTTTGCGCTGGAGGTCAGGGGACATGAACATATCGTCAAGATTTCCGTAAAGTAGAAAAATTTTATTCAGTTCCGGGTGCTCAAGTATTGAACTCATTTTAGCGGCGTAACTTCTTTCTCGTTTCTGTATCCTGCGATAATTTGTTTCGTGTTGCGGCGTTGCACTTGATGTTGACTCTTGCTTGAGGAGTGCTGCCCTTAACGACCTCTTCAACACATTCACGATAATATGCCTTGCGCTCTTCATTAGCTTCGTCGCCCTTAATCTGTTTCAAGTCAATGTGAGTTTGAATATCGCCATTGTTAATTAATTCCGGAGCAAGAGTGATAATTAATTCCTCGCCTGTTGCGTGATTCTCAAGGCCTATGTGTAAAGCTTCGTCGTGTTTATCATTGTCATAAGCATAGCCGTTGAACGTGAAGTTATGTTCCTCGAAAAAGTTTATTAGTTCTTCGCTGATGTTTTGACGTGAAAAAGCGTTGTTCATGTTCACTATAGCTTTGTTGATACAGGAGACTGACGCCGGGTATAAATCATTATTCAAGTAATTGGCATAAGTTTTTAGCTGCTCCGTAGTGAGATTGTCGGCTTTGTCTGAATGTAATTCGTTATAAATCTCGTTTGCCTTCTCCGTGAGTTTTGCGAATAACGTTTTGCCTTGGGCGTCTCTGTCGGTGTAATCAGCAATGTTAATCCCGACTATTTCGTCCTCAAGAGTCATGCCTGAAGCTTTTTCAGCGTACTCCTTGGCCTCCTGTGTTATCGTTGAGTTAGATTCAAGATAGGTTTTCACTTCTTCAGACAACACTAGAGAAAGTTTCATGTAATTGTCCCATTCCTGTTTACTTGCGTCGGCTTCAAACATTTCTTCAAGGGTATTCAATGCTACGTCTTTAGCACTGGCTATAGAGCTTTCATAACGTCCACTATCGAATAACTTTACGGTCTGATTAAATTGTTCGTTGAGTGAAGTTAATTGTCGCGGGGAAAATTTTTGTGCCTCAAATTCTTCTGCAAACGTCTTTAAGAGTTCTCGTGCCTCATTGATATAACTTTTAGCTATCTCCTTGGCCTTAGCGTCCTTTGCGTGTAAATTGTTCTGAAGTTCTGAAAGTTCTTTCATGCAAGAGTCATAATGCGCGCTAAATTCCTGTGATAAGTTGGCCATACTTTGAGAGATTTTGCGCCTGTACAACGAATTGAATTTTACTTGAGCGTCAGAAATCTTCTGCATGGCTTTTTTTCTTGCTTTCTTCATTGAGGCCACATAATCCTGATAGGCTTGCGCGTCGTTTTGTTGTGCAGTACGTAACATTGAAGTTCTTTGTTCCTCAAGTTCACGCATCATTTGTTCTGAAGTCTTAACGTTCAAAGCCGTCTGTTCATTCATTGTCTGGTGAACTCCGTGTGGAATTTCTTTGCGCTGCTTTCGTCGTCTTCGTTCATAGTCAAGAGCCGCTGCCCCTGCCCTCAATCCAATAGCCGCAACTCCTGCAACTGCAAGCCCACCCACAATATAAGGCATAGCCATAACAGCAAGTGGTATCAATATTAATCCGTTTGCTTCGCCGCTCATAAATTCATTGCTCCTTTCTCATTTGCTCAATGTCGTGCCCAGTTTCTTTGTAAGCTCTATTGTTACTGCTCTTTAATTCTTCTGCATCGCGTACGTAGTCAATTTCATCAACTTCCAAAGCCTCGCAAACATGCCTGTAAATATCGCGTGAATAGATCTCGTTTTCAGTGCCTTCATAGTCAACGTGTAATATAACATGGTTAGCAACGTTTGTATCTGACTCAACGGGAATGATATATATGAAAATTTTATCGCCTGAAGAATTTATGAAGGATACCTTGAGCCATTCCCGGAAATCATTATCGTGAAAGCCTGTGAGATTTTCCAGCCAAGTTAAATTAATTTCGCCAGTCATGAAATCTATAACTTTCTCGCCCATGTCAGAACGTTCACACGCAGCCAAGTAACGAGCTTTATAAATCGCGCTTAACCCGGAAAATTTTTTGTCAGCCGAGTCAATTTCATCAGCAAAAGTTTTTAGCTCATCAGTTGAAGGAGAGTCAGCACTCTTGATAAATTTTTCTTTGCCAAGTTGTGAGGAGGCTTTGAGGATTTCGCGATACTTTTTTACAAGTTCAACGACTTCAACAAATTCTCCTCGTGCCCAAAAGTCTATATCGTTTATGACGTCATTACGTATATTGCTGTTGATTTCTTTTCCGCGTTCTGAAATTTCGTGGTTGAGTTTTTCCCGCAGTGATTCAAGTTTCGTTGAGAAGAGAGCAAAATTTTTCTCCCACTCGTTTACTTTGTCGTCAATGTCATAGCCAAGACGTTCAAGGCCAGATTTTACCGATAACCCAACAGCTACAGCCGCCTCAAATAGTCCTGCTCTGAAAAGTTGTCGGCCATCTTTGAGCGTATTAGCAAATATATCGAATCTTCCGGGTAAAAATTTCTCGTGAGGTTTATTATCAATTTCGCGTAAAACGTTTTGGGCATTTCGTAAATATTCCGTAGCTTCGTTGCTCTTGTCTTTGTCTCGCTGTGAAAGGTCGCTGTGTAAATTCGTTAATGCTTGCTGAAATTTTTTGTCCTGTTTTGTGCGTTGTTCCTCATCATTCTTAACGCGCCTCAATAATTCCTTGTAATCCGAATCAAGTCCGGAGAGTTTGGAATTAATCTCACGTTCAAGGCGTCGTCTTTCTTCCATGATTATTTGGTGGCAGATTCGATTCTGGCTATTTGTGCTTCTCTTGCCTCAATCAATTTTCGTAATAACTCTTCTGCTTGTGAAAGTTTTGGCTTAATCTCGCTGAAAAGTTTTGTGATGGCTTGCGTGTCGTTATCGTCATAGTACCGTAAAATTTCCTCGTCAGATTCAACACGTGATTTAATCTCGTCAAGTTCTCTTTGCAAAGTTGCTGGTTCTATAGGTGTTTCATGAATCTTAACTATATAACATTCTTGGCTCGGAATAAGTTCTATTGCTTGAGTTCTGCTTGTAAGCTCGTGAGTGTTCTCGATCGACTTGGTAGAGCTACGAAAGATTGAAATATTTTTGCCCGTTAGATTTTCAGGAACAGTTACAGAGATCTTCAACGGTAAATCAATCATAAAGACTCTAATCGTGAGAATTTCGCCCGCGGGATCTTCAGAGATATTGAATTTGACTCGAGTCTGTTCTGAATGAATATCGCTTGCATAATTCTGTGCAGAATTGTTGAGAGTGAAACCTAGTTTGACTTTCCCAGCCATGACTTCACGTAAGATATTCAACTTTATAGAATCCTTGACGAAAATTTTTGCGAACTCAACGCTCATTATTAACACCTGCGCTTTTACTCTTTAGATTTTGCCACATGTTCAGAACATTTTTTGAGGGTACACCGATTAATATTGCTCGATTAGGAGTGAATTTTATCTCTGCTTTTCGTTTTGAGGCTAAATAATATTTTTCCCCTGACTCCTTGTAACGTTTTGTGAGATAGTGAATTATTTGGTTAGATGAGCCAACATAAGCGCGTCCGTCGTCTAAATTTTTCTCGTAGCGTCCATCAATGAGAATATCAACATGTTTCAGCAATGGCAATTTCTCTGAATCGTTCTCAATTTCTCGCAATGTGAAGCCGGAATAAACTATCACACCAATATCTCTATGTTCTTTGACAAGCTCAATCAAGCGGGATAATTCTTGTGCCTGCAAAAATGGTTCACCGCCACTAATGGTAATCCCTTCGCAAGCACTCGAAATTATCTCTTCGGCCAAGTCGTTCACGTCAACTTCCTTGTAAGCTCCGAACCTCGTATTAATCGCTAAGCAGTCTTCGCAATCAAAACAACAGCCGTGTACCCAAATGATAAAGCGATTGAACGGGCCAAGCAGTGTTGAATTTGCTTCAGTGTGAGAGATTCTCAAGGCCTTGTCAGTCAACCAACTTCAACCCCGTAATTCTTACACAAAGCCGCCAAGCCTCCTTGATAGCCTCCTGCAACAGCGTTGAATCTCCATTCGCCATTCTTTTTGTAAATCTCACAGACTACAAGAGCCGTCTCGATCGAAAATTCTTCCTCAAGGTCAAATTGTATAACGGTTTCGCCGGTGGTATCGTTCTCATCTTTGATCTTTGCTACTCTGACATAAGCGTTTGAAACTTGGCCGAAATTCTGCCTGCGTTCTTCAGCCTCGTAAATCGTAACAGTGATAGCGATCTTCTCAACCCATTCCGGAAGCTTCGTGAAGTCTATGAAAATTTGTTCGTCGTCGCCATTATCGCTGCCTGCACCTGTTCTGTCGTCTCCTGTTGACCAAACTGTATGGTCGTGCCAGTCGGGATTGTTGTAGAACACGAAATCTTCATCATTGCGAACTTTGCCATTAGCTCCACAAATGAAAGCCGACGCATCAAGATCAAAATCATGTCCGCCGTCGTATTTATTGGGATCCCAACCGAGTCCAATCAGTGCCATTTTCATTGAGTTATCTATTGTAGCGCGTTGACCTTTTTTAAGACTTACTGCCATAAATTTAATCCTCCTTTAATGCCACACCGAGCGCGGCAAACCATAACGTTCAGCAAGTTCAGCGATTGACCATAGCTGCAAAGGCTGCCCGATAGCGTTAAATTTCCATTCGCCATTCTTCCTGTAAAGTTCACCGAACACAAGCGCGGTCATTCCGTCGTAATTCTCTGATAAATTGTATATGCAAAGCTCTTTATTCGTATCAGCGTCAAAAATTCTGATGAAAGCGTTCTTGATCATTCCGAAATGTTGGTTACGTTCAGTTGCCTTGTAAATGCTAACGAGTATAACGACGCGTTCGTATTGTGAAGGTAATTTTGAAAGTGAAACTATTATTTGTTCGTCGTCCCCTTCACCAGCTCCGGTTAAGTTGTCGCCTTGATGCATTACACAGCCTGTTACGTGCCTAAGGTTATTGAAGAAAACCACGTCCTCACGCTTGGCGATCTTGCCTTCAGCGTCAAGCAAAAACACTATAGCGTCGCAATCGATGTCTTGAACTTTACCACCACCTCCAAATAATCCACCAAAGATGGCTTTGGGCTTTTCAGCTTCGTCCCAACCAAGGCCGACAACCACATTGCGAAGTCCTGGATTATCTTTCGTTAAGCTGACCTTCTGTCCTTTTTTGAGACTCACACTCACAGCTAGCAAACCTCCTTATAATTCCTGGCACACATTATCACATATTAGCGCGATAAATATCATACGTTTTTTACTCAAGATTTTTTCTGATGGTCAAGATATTTTTTCCGTCCTCATAAGAGTAAGATATGTCGTCCATGCTCTTCTTCACTATGAATATTCCCAAGCCTCCAACTTCTCGTTCCTCGGCTGAAAGTGTTACGTCTGGATCCGATTTTGCTAATGGATCATAAGGCACGCCATTGTCAATGAACGTGATTACCACGGACAAAGGAGCCTCTTGCATTTCTACGCGAACGGTCGCAGGCCCTGTTTCTGGGTTATAAGCATAATGCGCAATATTCACGAATAACTCTTCTACTGCCACGTCAAGCTGAACTTGTACCTTCGGCGAACAATCATATGCTTCAAGTTGTTCATTCACAAAATCTATGACACTATCCAAATTTTTAACGTCAGCTTCTAATGTTAACTCTTTCATGAAATTCTTTTCTCCGAAATATCTAATACACAACATAGTAATATCATCAAATTGTGGTGCGTCTCCTGTAAACTCGTCAACACTCTTTTTCATCGCGACCAAGATAGCATGTGCTTCAGAGTCCTTGATCTCGTTGAGTGCATCAAGCATTCTATCAGTACCGTAAAGTTCATCATTTGAATTTGTAGCTTCCGCAACCCCGTCAGTATACAAATAAATACTATCTCCCTGATTGAGCGTAAATTCAGTTTCGCGGAATTTTATGCCTTCCATTGTTGCGACGGCTGGACTATGTTTTGACTTCAATAGCTCATAATTTCCTCCTGCGCGTTTTATTGCGGGATATTCATGACCTGCATTTGATGAGATCACTTTTCCTGTAGAAAGTTCGAGAATCCCAAGCCACACTGTTACAAATAATTCTGCCTCGTTGCCTTCACATAGCTGATTATTAACGTCAAATAGTATTTCCGAAGGTGTTCCACCCATTTGTGTACGGTTCTTGATTATAGTTTTAGCTATAACCATGAACAACGCTGCGGGGACTCCTTTACCTGATACATCAGCCATAACCATTGCTAAATGATCCTCATCAACCATGAAGAAATCGTAGAAATCTCCTCCAACTTCTTTAGCTGGATTCAT
>CAJOGG010000116.1 GCA_905234205.1 uncultured Synergistales bacterium
AAAGGCAGCTCAAGACGCAAAACGAGGTAATCTCTTCCAAAAATTAGTACGCGCCATAATCATCGCAGCTAAAGACGGTGGCGGAGATCCAGCTATGAACATGAGGCTCAAGACTGCTATCGAACGTGCAAAGGCTGTAAGTGTTCCCAACGATAATATTACTCGTGCTATCAAACGCGGCACAGGAGAACTTGGCGACATTTCCTATACAGAACTCACTTACGAAGTTATCGGGCCAGCGGGAATTGCTGTGCTTGTAAACGTCATGACTGATAACAAGAATCGTACGACCCCGGAAATCAGAGCTTTATTAGCTCGTAATGGCGGACAAATGGGCTCTGAAGGTTCTGTTGCTTGGATGTTTGACCGTAAAGGAGTTATTGAGGTTAAAGGCGAAGGACTCGACGAGGACGAATTAATGACGCTCGGACTTGATTCGGGTATGTCAGATATGGAAGCCAGCGACGGAGGATTTACGCTCTACTGTGAGCCGGCGGACCTTGACACACTGCAAAAAGCTCTTGAAGACGCGAAATACGTCGTTGATAATGCGGAAGTTTCAATGATCGCGAAAACCCCCGTTGAAGTTTCAGACCCTGAAGCCGCACGAAAAGTTTTGAAGTTGGTTGACGCCCTCGAAGAACACGACGACGTTCAGAACGTTTACTCGAATTTCGATATTCCGGACGAAGTAGCCTCACAGATTGAGGACGATTAACGCGTAAAAGTGGCTGATATTGTATGCCTAGGAATAGATCCCGGCTTGGCCCGAGTTGGTTATGGCGCGGTTGTTCAGTCGGGATTCAGGTTAAGAGCTTTGAATTACGGCTGCATAGAGACATTCCCGGACATGAGCTTTAACGAACGCTTATTGAGAATCTACGACGAATTACAGGAGCAAATAAAATCTTGTAAGCCGGATATAGTTTCGATTGAGCGTTTGTTTTTTGGTCGCAACACTACGACAGCGGAATACGTTTATCAGGCTCGTGGGGTGATAATGCTTTTGGCTGCGCAGAACAAATTGCCCGTGATTGAACCCAAGCCCAATCAAATTAAGCTAGCGTTATGTGGCATAGGTGACGCAGAGAAAACTCAAGTGCAAGGAATGGTACAGAGATTTTTGGCTCTCGATGAAGTTCCTAAGCCCGATGATACTGCTGATGCTTTGGCCGCGGCTGTTACTGGGTTAGCTTTGCAATTCTCATCATGATAAGAACTCTCACAGGAAAAATTTCAGACGTATTCGAAAATTTAATAATTCTTGACGTAAACGGAATAGGCTTTGAGATTATTTGCTCGCGATCAGTTTTAAGCTCTTCACACGTTAATGACACTGTAAGAATCGTAACCAGCTTGCAATTTTCGGAGTCGGGCGCGGTTATTTATGGTTTTGCTTCGGAACGTGAACGAGAATTTTTCTTGAGGCTCACAAGCGTTAAGGGCGTAGGAGGTCGTACAGCTATAGCTATTCTCTCTGAACTTTCTATTGACAACGTTATTAACGCAATTTCCTCGGCTGATGTAAACGCGTTCATGAAGGTTTCAGGGATTGGCAAGAAGACGGCTGAAAGGTTATGCTTTGAACTAAAGAACATAGCAGAATTACGAGCAATTACCCGCGAATCGAATCCGGAGACCACGAAATCTTCTGGAAGTGTTGAGAATGTCATTGACGCGCTTTTATCGTTGGGCTTCTCACGTTCGGACGCTGGAGGAGTAATTAACTTACTGCGAGCTGCTCATGGTGAGGACTTCAACAAGTTAAGCGAGGAGGATTTATTGCGAATGTCATTGAGGGAGTTGCACAAATGACGGACAACAACATTACACCATCACGAATCTTTGACGTACCGCGAAATCCTGAAGAGATAACAGTCAGGCCGAAATATCTTGACGAGTTCACGGGCCAAGAAAAGCTCAAGGAGAAGTTACGAATCTACATAGCCGCCGCTAAAGGACGAAATGAACCGCTTGACCACATATTATTTTACGGGCCTCCGGGTTTAGGCAAGACAACTCTAGCCGGGATAATCGCGCAAGAAATGGGTGGGCAATTACGAACGACAACAGGGCCAGCTCTTGAACGTGCAGGGGACTTGGCCGCGATAGTCTCTAACATTGAACGCAACGACGTGTTATTTATTGACGAGATTCACAGAATGCCTCCACAGGTTGAAGAGATTCTTTATCCCGCTATGGAAGATTTTATGCTTCACATAGTTGTTGGCAAAGGTCCTCTGGCTCGTACAATAGCCCTTAATCTTCCCAAGTTCACTTTATGCGGCGCAACTACAAGGCTTGGTTTACTAACTTCACCTTTACGCGCAAGATTTGGTATCGTTGAACAATTGGCACTATATCAAGACGACGAGCTATCGAGAATTTTATTGCGGGCGGCTGAAGTTTTGGGCGTAAATCTCACGAAAGAAGCTAGCCTGGAAATTGCTAAACGTTCACGCGGGACTCCTAGAGTTGCTTTGAGATTATTACGAAGAGTCAGAGACGTTGCTGCAGTGAAGAACGGCGAGGGTAGCGAAGTTGACTCCGGTATTGCTATTAACGCTATGGATATGATCGAAGTTGACTCGCAAGGGCTTGACGAGGGCGACAGAAAAATTTTGCGCGCTATCATTGATTTATTCAACGGTGGTCCGGTCGGGCTCAACACTTTAGCCGCAGCTCTCAATGAAGACTCACAGACTATCGAGGACATTTACGAGCCATATTTGATTCAAAAGGGATTAATCGAGCGTACACCACGAGGCCGAAAAGCTACGAAGAACGCATATTTATATTTAGGACGGCAGGTGCTAATAGACTTTGAATAAACGATTTACACTAATTATCATAGCTATCATAATTTTGACGGCTCCTCCCTCTTACGCAAGAGATATTTACGTAAAACTTTCAGGGGGCAACAAATTTTCAATCGGCATAACGCAAGGTACTTTGACCATAACTGACGCTAATGGAAGTGCAGTGGGGGTTGGCGAGTCTACAGTTGTTTCCGTGTCAGGTGGAGTTGCTTCAGTATTGGGCTTTACGCTGAATCTACCACTAAGAATCACAGGGCCAGGCCATTTGAAATTCAACGGCAGGACTTATCGCGGCTCATTCTTGATAACTCAACGTGCTGGATTATTGAACATTGTCAACCTTGAGCAATATTTGTACGGAGTTCTCCCGGCTGAAGTCGGAGCATCGTGGCACATGGAGGCTTTGAAAGCGCAGGCCATTAGCGCAAGGACCTATGTGTTAAAACAGAGCATGAACAGATCCGACAAGGGCTATGATGTTGTTGACACTGACGCGGATCAAGTTTACAAGGGAGTCGGAATTGAGACGGCGAAGACTAACCAGGCTGTATCAAACACGGCGGGCCAAGTACTCGTTTTTGGCAATGAATTAGCTTACACGTATTTTCATTCTGACAGCGGAGGACACACTGCGAACGCTTTGGACGTTTGGGGATCTAATCAGCCTTATTTAGTCGGAGTCCCTGAAGTTGTGAACTATGAATCGCCGGCTTCAACATGGTCAGCAAAATTCACAAACTCGAAAATCCAAACAGCTATCAAGAAAATCACTGGTGCAGACTTAGGAACGATAACAGAGCTTCAGGTTTCAGAAGTTGACGAGGGAGGAAGAGCCGTAACTATAACCGCAGTTGGTAAAAACGGAACACGAACGGTAAAGGCAAGTCAATTTCGCTTGAATCTTGACCCAAGGACTCTCAAAAGCACAATGTTCACGCCATCAGGAGGAGCTTTCAACGTCAACAATCAGACAACACCAAGCGGCCTAGTAAGTTCACAAAAGAAAATCTCTATTCCTAACTCGGGTTTAACGCTTGAGGAAGAGAAACAAATTGCAAAGATGACGGCTGATGGAGTTTTCACTACCACGGAATTAATTGACATGCTAACGAATCCCAACAAAAAGAAGAATTATTATCAGACAGGAATTGAACGCAGCTCACGCGACGTAACTCAACAAGAGCAAGCTAAACCGCGCAACAAATACGGCTATTCGATCGAGAAATCCGGCAGCGACTTTGTATTCTACGGAAGAGGCTGGGGACACGGCGTTGGCTTATGTCAGTGGGGAGCCATGGCAATGGCTGATAATGGTTACACGGCAGAACAAATTTTGACGCATTATTATCCGGGAACTGATATAAGGAAAATCAAGTGAGAAAGATTTACGAGCTAAGCTCCTACAACTATAACTTGCCTCAAGAAAACATAGCTCAATCTCCGGCAAACCCTCGTGACTCTTCGCGCTTGCTTGTGTGGAACGTCAAAGAGGACAAAATTCTACGCGATAACATTTTCCGTGACATAACGAAATTTTTACGTGAGGGCGATTTATTAGTACTTAATGACACGAGAGTTATACCAGCAAGATTACACGGCATAAGAGAATCGGGCGGAAATTGTGAAGTGTTTCTGCTTAAGAACTTAACGCCGGATTTTTTGGAATGGGAAGCTCTCGTTCGACCTGCACGAAAGATTCACACAGGCTCAAAAATTTATGTCAACGGCCAATCTATTTACGTTACAGAAGAATTTGATGAAGGGATTCGCAACGTGAGATTTGATTTAGAGTCGCGTGAGGACTTCATGAACTTTCTTGACGAAGCTGGAAAAGTTCCTTTGCCTCCTTATATCAAGAATGACTCTGAGAACATGCGCGAGTTATATCAAACTGTCTTTGCCCGTCATGAAGGCTCTGTAGCCGCTCCCACAGCTAGTTTGCATTTCACACCAGAGTTGTTAGCGAAAATTCAAGCAATGGGCATTAGGATCGCTTATGTTACGCTACATGTAGGGCTAGGGACATTTCGACCGGTCAAGGCTCTTGATATTCGTGAACATGAAATTCATACAGAGCATTGCGAATTACCTGAAGAGACTGCGAGATTGATTCGTGAATGTAAATCTGACGGTGGACGGGTAATTGCATCAGGGACGACTGCGGCACGGACTCTTGAGTCATTCAGCGATCTTCAACCCGGAATTATGGATACAGGCTTGTATATTTACCCTGGCTATATGTTCAAAGTAGTCGACGCTCTCATCACAAACTTTCATTTGCCTGAAAGCTCGTTGCTAATGCTAGTGAGTTCATTTGCTGCGAACAAAGCTGGCTGTGTTGGCAATGAGGAGGGAATTTTATCGAAGCTCTTATCAATTTACGAACAATGCGCGCTTGACGGTTGGAGGT
>CAJOGG010000117.1 GCA_905234205.1 uncultured Synergistales bacterium
AGATTTTACGGTTTCCGTGATGACACTGACGAATTTATGAGCAAAGCAGCTTGCTTGTTATTCCCATCGTATCAAGAAGGATTACCATTAACTGTAAACGAAGCTCTGGGAGTTGGTCTACCCGTTTTAGCGTCGGATATTGAACCATTAAGACCTTTAGCTTCGGGTAAATTAATTCAGCCTGGTAACGTTGAAGAATGGACAAAGGCTATAAAAGATGTAATACAAGGAGAAGCGGCGAGTCCATTATCGCGGAAAAAATTAACGACGTTCAAGCAGACTGTTGAAAGCATAGAAAGTTTTTACAGGAGCGTATTATCGTGAAGATTTTGCATTATGTTGACGCTGAAAATTTATCGTGGGTAGTGCCGTATATTGAACATATAAAATCTCTTGAATCATTCGACGTTTCTCAAGCTTTGTTATGTCGCAGTGGAGGGGATATTGAACGTCTTGCTAAGGAAAACGATATACAGGTTTTAACGTGGAGGCCGTTAATATCGGGGATTCCGTTAGTATCTCCAAGTTTTGTCGGCGTTATTAAGAGATTTAAGCCTGATATTATTCACACGCGGCTTTCTTCGGCAGCAAACATAGCAGGATATTGGAGGAAATTTCATCATGTCCCTGTAGTCTCAACGTTGGACAAACCTGCTAAATCAAAATATTATGCCGGCGCGTCTCATTGTATAGCGTGTGCTGAATGGTTGAAAGATTACATGGTGAACTCTCAAGGCATGGACGCAAACAAAGTAACTGTAATTCATAACCCTGTGAACGTTTCAAGATTCTTACGCAACGAACAAAAACGTGTAGAGTTTCGTAAAATTTTGGGCCTCAGTGAAGATGATATATTGTTCTCGGGTATGGGGATTTATATTTATCGCAAAGGATTCGATATATTGATCAAAGCATTTGCTGAACTACAAAAAATATATGATGGCAATAATATAAAACTCGCTTTAATAGGTGCTGAAGGAGAACCTGGAATGCAGGAGAATTATTTGAGACTAGCAGATAAGTTGGGCGTGAAAATCATTATGCCTGAAAATTTTGTCAGCGATGTTCGTGAATGGTTATGGGCTTCTGACGTTTTTGTTATGCCATCACGTGAGGAAGGATTCAGCATAGCACTGCTTGAGGCTATTGCGTCAGGATTACCAGTGATAGTTTCGGATATTAGACCATGCACAGAAATTATCAAGGAGATTGAAGGCAGCGGATTCACAGCTAAGACAGACTCTCCTGAAAGCTTCGCTAAATCCATGCTGGAAATGCTTAACGCTGGAACAGAAGGCCGTAAAAATCTTGCGACAAATTCACTGCGTCTAATTAGTCAAAAATTTACTCTTGAATCAACAGCTTTGAAAACTTTTGAAATTTATAGATATGTCATTGATTCAGAATCCATTCCGCGGCTCTCTTAGCTTCATTGAAGTCTTTACGATGTCGTTGTTCCTTTGAGGCCATGAACTCTTCAAACGCTGATTCATTAGTAAGGTCAGTAACTATTCCTCGCTGCATCATCTTCTCGAACATTTCATCAAAGCGTTTCGCACCTGCACCTATGAATCTCTTAGCGTAACTCATGGGTACTCTTGGCACTCTGATTAATCCAACTTTGAAACCTGCCGTGGCTGCTTCGCTCACCATTGAGACAGAGTCTTCCGTGGCAAAAACGTGTGTAGCTACACCAAACATTGCAGTAAGTGAATTAACGCGAGGATTCTTTGACATTAACAATAAGTACTCAAGCGATTTACAGCCGGAGAAAAATTCCTGGACAGTCTCGTCAACTTCTTGGCCAGTTCGTCGTGAGGTTGTTATCAATAATGCAACGTCCTTAAGTTGCTTAAACGGTTCCAAAGCTTTCTTAACCCATTGGGAAGTTACACTATAATTAGCGTCGCTTCCACCTATCAAGATCGCGAAAACTTTTTTGCCGGAAAAATCTTTACCAGTGAAAAAATTTTGCCCTACTTCATGTAAGTCAGGCTCATAAATATGATTAGGTGCACCCAAAGTCGTACTGATTATTTATCATGTTCAGGAACTATGGCGAAATCAAATGGTTTTGTGCCGATTACAGACGGAGTCATCACAACCGCAGCTTTATTGCCTGTAGCTTTTGCAAGTGCCAATGTGAACGGTGCAGCAGAACTTCCAGCCGATACAAATAACGTTTCAGGTTCAAAATTTCGGTCATGAAAGCCTGCTTTATTCAGCCAGTTATGTGCATATTCTCTATCGCCAGCCATGATTCTCTTAACATTAAGCCTCATTGTCGTAGCGCGCTTGAAACTGGAAATTTTAGGGACATTGATAAATGGATCTAGAGACGCCCCGCCTAACTTTGAAATCCACATAGCTACTCCTAAAGATTGATGATAATGACCACGAATTGCGTCACTTAATACTAAAACGTGCTTAAAGTTTTGCATGAATAATAATCTCCTTCACTTTCTCTAGATCTTCAGGGGTATCCACTCCGAGACTTTCACCCTTACAATTTGTTATTCCTACTTTGATTCTATAACCGTGTTCCAAAATCTTTAACTGTTCCAGACTCTCCGCTTCACTCAACGGCGTGGCAGGCAATGTAATATACTTCTTGAGAAATTCCAAGCTATAACCGTAAATTCCTATATGCTGATAAATCGGTAAATCTGACTTGTTGCGCTTGTAAGGTATCAACGAACGTGAGAAATATAGCGCGTAATTATCCTGACTCATCACAACTTTAACGATATTAGGGTTCTCGAAATCGTCATTTAATTCTTTGCATAGAGTTACATATTCATTACTCTCGGTTAATAATTCCGCAACCTCATCAACCATTAATGGATCAAGTAGAGGTTCGTCGCCTTGAATGTTAATCACAGCGTCAACTTCTTTACCGTAGAATCTTGCAGCCTGTTCACAGCGTGAAGTCCCGTTTGGAAGTTCTGAGCTTGTCATTACGACTTTTCCGCCGAAATTCTCTACGCACTCGTAAATTCTATCGTCGTCAGTAGCAACTAGAACATCACACAAATTTTTTGCTTGCTTAACCCGTTCATAAACATGCTGGATCATTGGGGAGCCGCAAATATCTGCTAAAGGTTTTCCTGGAAATCTTGATGAACTGTAACGCGCTGGAATTATGCCTATTATTTTCATGCTATACCTGCTTTCAGTAACTCGTGAATGTGAACTATACCAACTGGCTTGCGATTTTCAACTGCTATCAATACGCTAATCTCTCGTTGTTCCATAATTCTGACTGCTTCGGCTGCTAAAGCTTGAGGGCTTATGATTCTTGGAGTCTTGGTCATTGCGGCTTCAATGCGTGTGTTAAAAGCTTCGTTGCCTCTTTTCTCCATGAGCCTTCTTAAATCTCCGTCCGTGAAAATTCCTATCAGCTCGCCGTTATCATTAAGCACACAAACAGCACCATAGCCCTTACCGGTAATAACGAACAACGCGTCTTTCACAGTAACGCCGGCTTTTACGACTGGTAAACGATCGCCAACGCCCATAACGTCCTTAACTCTGGTTAATAACTTACGGCCAAGTGCTCCACCAGGGTGAAACAGTGCAAAATCCTCACGCTTTAAGCCACGCAAAATCGTCACCATACACGCAAGAGCGTCCCCGATAACGAGTTCAAGAGTTGTGCTGCTGATAGGGGCTAACTGCAACGGATCGCCTTCACTGTCAACATGAGCATTAATTACAATGTCAGCATGTTCTGCTAATGGTGAAGTCATTGAACCTGTGATCGCTATCATTGTTGCCCCTATACGGGAAAAATTAGGGAATAAGGATACAATTTCGGAACTTGCGCCACTGTTACTAATAAAGAGTCCAACGTCCTCCTTACGTACCATTCCTAGATCACCATGAGAAGCTTCCGCAGCGTGAAGGAAAAATGACGGTGTCCCAAGAGACGCTAGAGTTGCTGAAACTTTTCGCCCAACGTGCCCTGATTTTCCCAACCCAACAACAACAACACGACCTTCGCAGGCATAAATTATTCTTGCGGCTTTAACGATTGAAGGATTGAGATTTTCTGCTGAATGTAAAATTTCGTTGGCTTCATTGCGCATTAATTCCTTAGCAGCGGTTAATAGTTCGTTGTCTGAATGAGTCATTTATTCTTCCTTCGTGAAAGTCTTTGCAACGTTGTGAATCGCTAACACTTCATCAAGAAATTTCGGCATCTTGTCAAGCGGTATCATGTTGGGCCCGTCGCTCAAAGCCTCTTTAGGATTCGGGTGAGTCTCTGCAAATATGCCATCAATTCCAACGGCTGCGGCTGCTCTTGATAACGGAAAAGCTAAACGATAATCTCCTCCGCTTGCTCCTCCTAGACCTCCTGGCCTCTGTGCGCTGTGAGTTGCGTCAAATATGATCGGATAACCGAATGTGCGCATAGTTTCTATTCCGGTCATATCGACAACCAACCTATGATAGCCGAGTGAAGTGCCTCGTTCACAGAACAGTACGTTATCGTTTCCAGCTTCACGACATTTAGCGGCTACGTACTCCATATCTTCAGGGGCCAAGAACTGCGCTTTCTTAACGTTAATGATTCGCCCAGTCTTAGCTGCTGCAACAAGTAAATCTGTTTGTCTGCACAAAAACGCCGGTATCTGAACAACGTCAACAACATCACCAACAGGGCCAGCTTGATAGCTTTCATGAATATCAGTGAGGACAGGTACCCCCACAGTGCGCTTAATCTCTGCTAATTGCTCAAGACCCTTTTCGAGTCCAGGGCCTCTCCATGCGTGTACGGAAGTGCGGTTAGCTTTGTCAAATGAGGCTTTGAACACATAGAGCAGGTTACGTTCGTCACAAATACGCTTCATGAACTTAGCAACCCTGAGGCCAAGGTCATAATTTTCAAGCGAACAGGGCCCCGCTATAACAACGAGGCTCCCATCACCGATTAATCTTCCGTCAAGATTATAAATTTTCGTACTCAATTTTATGCTTTGCCGTCTGATCCGAAGAGTTTGATTTTGTAGCGTACTGTCTCTTTGATTGCCTCAACGCCAGGAGCTAACAGTTTGCGTGGGTCATAGCCTTTGCCTTCGTTGTCCTTGCCTGCTTCGATGTATTTGCGTGTAGCGGCTGCGAATGCGAGTTGACACTCTGTGTTTACGTTGACTTTTGAGACCCCGAGAGTGATAGCTTTCTTGACCATTTCGTCAGGGATTCCTGAACCACCGTGAAGTACGAGAGGCATAGTTCCGGTTTTTTCCTGTACTGCTGCTAATGTCTCAAATGATAAGCCTTTCCAGTTTGCCGGATATTTTCCGTGAATGTTTCCGATACCGGCCGCTAACATATCGACTCCGAGATCAGCAATTCTCTTGCACTCGTTGGGATCTGCACACTCGCCCATTCCGATAACGCCGTCTTCTTCGCCACCGATTGCGCCGACTTCAGCCTCGATTGTAAGGCCAAGCATGTGAGCAGCGTTCGTAAGTTCTACGGTCTTGGCTACGTTCTCTTCGATTGGGAAATGTGAACCATCAAACATGATTGACGTGAAACCAGCCTTGATGCACTTGTAAGCGCCTTCATAAGTTCCGTGGTCAAGGTGAGTGCAAACGGGTACGGAGATTTTTAACTCTTTGTCCAAATTTGCGACCATATCCTGAACAGTTTTGAAACCGCCCATGTACTTTCCTGCGCCCTCAGAGACTCCGAGAATTACGGGAGCCTTTAACTCTTCAGCGACCTGCAAGACAGCCTTTGTCCACTCGAGATTGTTGATGTTGATCTGAGCCACTGCATAGTGTCCAGCTTTTGCCTTCGTGAGCATTTCTTTCGCGTTTACTAACATAATGAATAAATACCCTCCTGAATATAAATTTTGACTAGTGAATTATATAGCAAGTTTTGTGATTCTATTAGCGTAACATTATGAAATTTCAGAGAAAATTTTATGACAGTCACGTGAAATTGAATGAAAAAACAAAGGAGTTGTGCTAAAATATTTTGCGAATGAATAAAGCACGGTAACTTACAAATGGTCACTTCTTTACTATCTTATTATAGCATAGTGTTAAACGTTGTGTATTGTCGTGCTAAAGATTTTTTGTAAAATTTTCAGGGAGGCATGAGAAATTACAATGAAATTAACAATAATCGGTGCTTCTGGACATGGCAAGGTTGTAGCAGATATAGCGGAGAAGAATGGATACAACGAAATAGACTTTCTTGATGATTATAAATTTGCTAATCCAGAGTGCATACAGTCATGTGGAAAATGGCCTATAGTTGGCAAGACAGATAATGCCGAAAATATTGACGAAGATCTCTTCATTGCTATAGGTAATTCACAAACTCGAAAAATATTTATGGAACGTTATGCTGATAAACACATTGTCACACTGATACACCCAAATGCAATAATTGCAAGTGGCGTAAAAATTGGACGTGGTACAACCATAATGGCTGGAGTAGTTATTAATTAAGGAACGAAAATCGGAAATGGCTGTATCATTAACACAAGTTCGTCTATTGATTATGACTGTATCATAGGAGATTATTCTCACATAGCTGTTGGAACTAATTTAGCGGGTACAGTTGAAGTTGGAAAATGTACATGGATTGGAGCCGGCGCTACTGTCATTGACAATATAAAAATTTGTGATGAATGCATGATAGGAACAGGAAGCGTAATCGTTAAAGATATAACAGAAGCAGGGACATATGTTGGTATACCAGCAAGAAAAATAAAATAATTTAGTTAAATAAATGCAGGTCGCTGAAGTTCAACGGCCTGTTTTTTGTTGCGTTATTTCTTCAATGCGTGATTCTTTGCGATTAAGTCAATGAATATTAAGTCCTCGTTGCCTGTGTTCTTGAGCGCATGAGCTTCACCTGCTACTGCTATAGTTACTGACATTGGCCCAACCATATATTCTTCTCCAGCAGTATCCGTGAAAATTCCCTGGCCCGATAAAATTATGTACGTGTCTTCGTTGTCAGAGTGTTTGTGAAGTCCGATACTGTCGCCAGGTTTGAGCGTCATTAGTCCGATCTCCTTGATTGCTTGGTCGTCGGTAGCTTGTTCGCGTCTGAATGCAAATTTTCCGTACAGAGTCCCTTCACCAGTTCCGCCTGCGTGTTCAACGTTCTTATCAAAAAGTTTTTCGGCCGGGAAAAATTGTCCAGTTGGATTAGCTTTGATTGCATCAAGATTCGCACCAGCGTTTTTAGCGATAATGTCAAGA
>CAJOGG010000118.1 GCA_905234205.1 uncultured Synergistales bacterium
TTTGCGGAAGTTGTGCGCTGTCGTACTCGTCTTTAATATCAACGTAAATTATCGCAAGCCCTGGAGTAGAACGTGAACGAATGTGTTTTATCTCGCCCATTGCCTGAATAGCGTCCTCGATTCGTGACGTAACTTCCTGTTCAACCTCGTAAGCACTTGCACCGGGATACACAGCCGAAATTACAGCGGTCTTAATCGTGAATGAAGGGTCTTCAAGTTTGCCTATCTGGAAATATGCCATGATCCCTCCCGCCATGACGAGAAGGCACAGAAAAATTATAACTGTATAGCGTTTAATACTGGCTCTTGCTATGTCCATTACTTAATCCTCCGAGAGTCTCACGCGTTGGCCTTCATGAAGGAAATACACACCTGCTGTAACTATAACGTCGCCATTGTTGAGGGTTGGGCCGTCAATTTCGACTGTAGAATCATTGTGTATCTGCCCTAATGTTACTGGAATTTTTGAGACATAACCGACCCCGAATCGCCACACATAATTGTTGCCTCCTTGAGATAAAATCGCGGTGGTTGGCACGGAAAATTTTGCGTCTGAAGGCTCTGGAGATTTACCGCCCGAGAAATCAACTTCAACAGTAACAGCCATTCCCGGAAGTATTCTTACGTCATTCTGCTTGGGCATTGTTGCAGTAATTGGGTAAGTGTTAGCTGCCGTAGCTTGTGTAGCAACCTCTTTAAGAGCTAGCGGGAAAACTTTATCGGGTATAGCGTCAAATCGTGCATTAACTATAAAATCTTTCGCGCTATTCTTGAGGTCTTGAATGCTCTTAATGTTAGTGGAGAGTGGAGCAAGAAGAACATCATTATCTGGGACATTGAATACTATCTCTAACGCTGATAAATCTTGAAGGCTGAAAATAGTTTGCTTGGCCGTAATATCCTGGAAATTTTCGACTGTTCTATCTGCGATTACCCCATCAAAGGGAGCGCGAAGTTCTGTATCTTTGAGGGCATCACGAGCTGATTTCAAGTTAGCATTTGCTGAATTAACGGCTGATTTCGTAACGTCAACTTGCGTCTTGTAAGTATCGTATTGAGCTTTGGCGATGACTCTTTGCTTATAGAGATTCTCGTAGCGTTTGAAGTCTGCTTGGGCGTTTTTGTATTGTGCTTCTGCTTGAGATAACGCGCTTTGAGCTTGGGAGATTCTCGTATTGAAGTCTCTCGGGTCTAACGTTGCAAGTAATGCGCCCCTTTTTACGTTGGCTCCCTTTTCTACGTTAATCTTGTTGAGCGTCCCTGAAACTCTGAATGATAAATCGGCTCTCTTGCTTCCCTGTACTGTACCGAAATATCTGCGCTTAAAAGTTTCACCTTGGCCTCTAAGTGTAATCGTTCGTACTGGACGAATAACTTCTGGTTCTGGTTCAGCTTGCTTCTTTTCACGCAAAGTGTTTAAACCGTAACATATGCCTGCGATAATAGCTATCCCAAGCACTATTTTGAAAAATGTTTTCACTGCTAAATCAACTCCATCGAAATTTTGGTTATTATGTTATTTGAAGTAAGCCATTGCCTCTTTCAGAGTACCGGCTAAATCATTCATAGTGTCCGTATCTTCGGAGACTGTCTTAACGTTTTCCGCTATGCCTTCAATTGATGCTGCGACTTCCTCATTAGTTGCTGAAGTTTCCTCGGAGATAGCGGCCAAGTCATTAATTTCGCCCAAGATAGTATTCTTGATTGCCTCAAGCTGTGTGGTTATCTCTGACACGGAAGAAATTTCCCCGATTGAGGCTTGAATATCTTTGTTAAGGTCGTCAAATTTCTTATGTGTATCTGACAATAATTCGCCTTCTTCAACTATAAGCGCTTTGACGTTTTCCGCGTTTTCAACACATTCACTTGAAAGCGATTCTATTTCCTCAACTATCTCACGAATCTTATTAGCTGACTCGTTTGACTGCTCTGCCAACTTCTTTATCTCTGCTGCGACGACTCCAAAGCCCTTGCCTGCGTCTCCTGCTCTAGCTGCTTCGATACCTGCATTGAGCGATAATAAATTCGTTTGTGATGCAATACTCGCGATTATGTTCACCATTTCGCTAATTCTTACGATAGCTTCGTTTGTTGCTTTGATTTTTCCCTGGATTATGTCAATAGCTGATGAGGATTTACGCGACGATGCAGTAACGTCCTTGATACATTCGAGTGCTTCCTTGTTGGCGTCGTTCATGTTGCCAGAACTTTTGTTAAGGTTATCTACATTCTTAACGGCCTGTTCAATCACATTACCCATATTGTTGACGTTGTCGTTAATAGATTTGACGCTGATAGCCATTGTCGTGGTAGTCTTAGCGAGATCCTGCATTGATTCTGCAATTTGCCCGGCTGAGAAAGAAGACTCTTTGACCATTTCCGCTGTAGATTTCACTGTATCAGTTAATGAGTACGCAGAGGATCGAATCTTTCCTATAACGTCGTTAAGAACGCGGCTTAATTGTTCGGCAGCTCCGATTAGTTGGGCGGTCTCGTAAATATTGCTCTTGGAATTTATCGTAGCGTCAAGATCAGTATCTAGTAACTTCTCTATTCTTTCAGCGACTTCACGCAAAGGATTAGCAACGTTACGAGCTACTATGAGAGTTACCACTGAAAATATCAGGAGCAACACGCAACTGACAGACGCTATAGCCAGAAAAATTTTTCGTTGAGCCTCATGAATCTCCGTGGCAGGTTTTCCCGAGAATGCCATTCCATAAACTTTATTAGCAAACTTTATCGGCATATAGTAAACGTGATAAGTTATTCCGTTAATGAGTACGTTGTCAGAATAATAATCCTTGCCTGCGCTAACAGCTTTCCAGACGGCATCAGATGCTGGAGTTCCTTCGATTCGTTTCCCGTTTGAGTCAAGTATCGTTGTCATAAAGCGTATATTTCCCTTGAAGAGCGTAAGGTCTACACCAGTTGATTTCATCGAGTCAATATAGGCTGTGTCATACCTGATAAAACCGTCAACGAGGTCATTATTACTCGCGCAAAGCTTTTGAGGCCACTATTAATTGTTCACGCGTGCTATCTTTGAGGCTAGTCATCATGATTCGATACGAGGCCAAGGCTATAACGACTACAGCAGTGATTAACGGAATAAGAGCAAGCATTATGAGTATGGATTTCAATTTAAATTTCTTTTTTGCGTTCATAAAATATTTATGTCCCTTCATCAAATTTTTAAGTCTTTAATATTTCGTGCGTCATAGGGTGTTTGCTGGTACACAAAATAATTCAGCCAGTTTGAGTAAAGTAAATTCGCGCTTGATCTCCATGTACATACGGGAGGCTTAGAGTCATCGTCATCGGGGAAATAATTCTTGGGAACTTGAATATCAAGCCCTGCCCGTTTATCACGCCAATATTCTTGAGCCAAAGTCTCCGGGTCATATTCGGAGTGTCCAGTGATGAATAATTGCCGCCCCTGATTAGTTGAGACAACATACACGCCCGCATCATCGCTTTCAGACAAAATTTTGAGTGCCGGAATTTTCTTGACGTCACGTCTCATTATCGTTGTATGCCTTGAGTGAGGTACCATGAACACATCATCAGAGCCGCGGAATAATATTGAGCCCCTGTGAGTAACTCTGTGACGAAACACGCCGAATAATTTACGCTGCAAATGAATTTTTGGAATACCATAATGATAATAGAGGCCGGCTTGCGCTCCCCAACATATATGAAACGTGCTGTGAACGTGAGATTTACTCCATTCCATAATGTCGCATAACTCCCGCCAGTAATCGACTTGTTCAAATTGCATTTGCTCAACCGGCGCGCCCGTGATAATCATTCCGTCAAAATATTGATCTCTATAGCTGTCAAAGTTTTTATAGAAGGCCAACATGTGTTCAGGAGGAGTATTTTTGGGAGTCCGTCCGGTCATCGTCATTAGCTCTAATTCGACTTGAAGAGGAGTGTTGCCCAAAAGTCTTGCTAGTTGCGTCTCTGTTGTGATCTTTGTGGGCATTAAGTTAAGCAGTAAGATTCGAAGGGGGCGTATATCCTGAGTCTGTGCACGGCGTTGAGTCATCACGAAAATATTTTCGCGCTCTAAGACGTTTACGGCAGGAAGATCCCCCGGGATATTTATAGGCATGATTTATTACTCTTCAGGTTTGTTCGTGAACATTCCAACAAAAACTTTATGAGTATCTCGCGGCAAAAGTCTGTAGCCTCGTTTTTCCTTCGTGAGCCAGATTGAGTAATCCTTGTAGAATGAAGTCGCCATAGCCAACAAAGATTTCTTCTTGTTCTCCTTGATACCCTCATATGGAGTCTTCAATTTTCTGTCTTCGTCGCTGTCCCACCTGAACGTAGCTAGAGCATAGCTCACGGATTTATCATTGCCACCAACTGGAAAAGCTGGAACTAATAAAGTATGGTCTGACCAGTCGTAAGTCCCTAAGCCTTGGCCCGGAACAAACATTACGCGCGGGATTCCGTACATTCTTACTCGTGGCACGTTGAACATTTCTATATCCATTCCCGTGAACTCCCTGAAAATCTCGTAATCTTTTGCGTAATCGATCGGAGTAGCTTCAGCTTGGCACAACAACGACGTATCACAACGAGCATTCTTGGCCGGGACTGTGAGATATTCGCGTTTCTTCACGAGCATAGCTTTGAGTTCATTGCGTTTCATAGCGTCGGACATTGAGGCGCAGTTATCCGTAATTTTCTTGACTCGTCGGGCAATCTTGATCTTGTCGATTTGTGAGTAAAGAATTTTTTTCGCCAACACTTTTGTATTCTCATGAAGGGCTGCAAACTTTTCAAGCTTAGGAAGTGGAAGAGGGTTAGCTTCGTTTTTGCGCGCTGATGACATGAAGAGCAATATAGCTTTTTCCGCGTCCATGTAGGCTTTTCGCTGTTGGGCTAATTTTTGTCGCGTGGCTTCGTCTCCTTCTCTGTATTCTGGTACACGCATATTAACTTTCGTTGCTGACATTAAGAACTCGTTCAAAATTTGAAGCGTTTGTCTCACGTTGAGATTAGTCGGATAAGCGTCGGCGATCTCGTTCAAGAAATTATTGCGTACTCCTTGAGCGTCAAATAATTGTTCGTTAAGGGCGTTGATTCTATCAGCCAGGGACATACCGATAACAGGGGTAGGAATTTCGTTGCCTGTAATCATTCCCCAGCACTCCGCAATATAATCCGAAAACGTCATCACCGGGAAAATATCGGCCTTGCATTTCGTCTCGAGATATTGTTTCGGGTCAAAAGTTTTGCTCAACGTCAAAATCCCTGGAATATATCCCAAGTCGATAAAGAGTCTTTCCTCTGGATCGAATGTCAATTTCGCAGGGTTAGTCTTTGTTTGCGCGTCAACGATTGCAAATAAAACTTCCCAATACGAGCTTGACATATTCACCCAAATTTTTTGTGCTGCTGCTTTGTCGTCATTGCTTCCTGTTGCTAAAAGCTGATTGTATTTGCGCGAATAGTCCTCAAGTTTTCCCAAAGCCTCGTTTACTTCAGGAACGTCCTTCCAGCGTTTGAATGTCATAAAATTTATTCCCCCTTATTCTATACAGGCTGATTTAATATTTCTTCTATTTACCTTTACTCTTCATAATTATTCTATCTGCGTCCACATTCTCTTAACCCTGATAATCCCCTCGTAAGGAGTTCCATCTGGGGCCGTGAGATTCTCAACGTTCTTAATCACGTCGTAAATCAATCTGTGCTGCTCGTTAAGTTGTCTCGAAAAATTTCCGCGCATATCCAGCAGCAATCTCTCATAATCTGGTGGCGTCTGAAATGGATTCACCGCGATTATGTTCAACAACAACTTCGCCTTCTTCTCAAGCCTGGCCAATTTCACAAGCCTACGATCGCTTTTCGCCTGGTTACTAAGTTCTACAATATACATTTACCATTCCTCATTTGGGTCATACGGACTATATTCTGATAACGGTTCCTTGCCTGCCTCTACAATGCTCTCAACCATTCCGGGGATCGCGTACAAATACAACGTCTCCTGCAACGATTTCCAATTGTCTTCAGAAACAAGCACAGCGTTTTTCCCTGATTCATTTACAATTACAACAGTCTCGCTTATGTCATTGATAACATCGGAGACGAGCTGCGACAAATTTTTCTTAGCTAGTGCTATCGTTGTTGCTGCCATTATCCCTTAATCTCCTTCAATAATTCATCACGCATAATTGCTACTCCCTTTGATGCGACCTCACGAATGACTCTGAAATTTAACCATGCTGGGACTTGTACTTCTTTCGGGTCAATAAGGAAAGATTCAGTGTTACTTCGCAAATCATGAACGAGTCCTGCCGCCGGATATACCACCAACGACGAACCGATCACCGCGAAAATATCTGCGCTCCTCACGAGTCTTGCTGCCTCTGTTATCGCCGGAACTGCTTCCCCGAACCAAACTATATGTGGCCTCAATAATTCCCCGTCGGAGTCTTTCTCGTCATACGACATATTTCTGTAGCCTATGTCAATAATTTTGTTCTCGTTGTTGACTGCTCGTGCCTTGGTAAGTTCTCCGTGAAGGTGTAACACGTTTGTGCTTCCTGCTCGTTCGTGAAGGTTGTCTACGTTCTGCGTTATTATTCTCACGTCAAAATATTCTTCAAGTTCCGCCAAAATCTTGTGCCCGTCATTCGGTTGTGCCTTCTCTAACTGCGTGCGTAAATCGTTGTAGAAATCCGTCATCAGTTTTGGGTTACGATACCAGCCTTCTATGCTTGCAACGTCCTCAACGCTGTACTCTTCCCATAAACCGCCGGAGTCACGAAAAGTTTTGAAGCCGCTCTCTGCGCTAATGCCTGCTCCTGTTAATGCGACAAGACATTTTTTATTCGTGGTCATAAAAAATTTTCCCCCTTGTATAATTATGCTTGATTGAAGTAGTGAAATAATAGCACAAGGAGAATTTTGCAAATTGCATTTCAAAGAGAGTATCACGTTCTTAACACGTTTCGCTAAATCGCCGCGTAGAATCGGAAGTGTTGCACCTAGTTCAAAATTTCTGACCCGCGCTATGCTTGACAGAGTCGACTGGGATAACGCAAACTTCATCGCCGAACTTGGAGCAGGTACAGGAGTCTTTACTCGTGAGATCGTTAAACGGGCCAAGCCTGACGCAAAAATTTTAGTCTTCGAGATCGATCCAGCCTTACAAAAAATGATCCGTGACGAACACCCTAACCATAAGGGCCTGACTCTTTACAGCGACGCACAAGAGCTGAGAAAATACATGACTGAAAATGACATTACCAAGCTTGATTTCGTTATATCGAGTCTTCCCTTCACTGTTCTGCCTCATAAAATGACCTTGAGAATCCTTAACGGTGTACTTGCAACATTAAAACCAGGCGGGCATTTCGTGGCGTATCAATATTCTTCGCTAATGAAACACGTGCTCCAGAAAAAGTTTTCCCACATAAAAACCAGATTTGTAGCTTTTAATATTCCTCCGGCGTTCGTATACGACTGTTGGAGATGAGCTAACTATCACTTTCAGGAAGGGAGAAATGCCGAGACGACATACTGGCTAACCGGAAACTTGCTATGGATTAGCAACCATTAACATTTATACGGGGCAAGTACGATTATAAAATACGCATAAATTTTTCGCTTTACTCATTGACAAAGGGGCAAAACTGTGTAAAATATGCAACGTGGTTCTGCGTGTATTACTTAGTAAAGAATCAACAAAAAACAAGAATTTAATTTCGAAATTTCCGAAAGGAGTGCTTTAGTTAATTATGAAAAAGTTGTTATTAGTAGTTATGGTTGTGTCCATGCTTGCGGTGACTAGTGGTGCGTTCGCATCCGATACCAATGCGCATAAGTTGGTCACATACGGCCCCATCGACACAAAAGCGCTTGAAGAGTTTGAGAATGGCCTCATGACCACAATTAAGAACGGTATTGGACCTTTGCTCGAAGCGGCGAAAGGGGTAGTGAGCAAACTTTCTCCAGCTTTAGGAACTGTCAGTGTACCTGATTCCAGGGACCTTACTTACGACACCACAACTTCCACCAGCTTAAATAGTTCTTCTGCAGCCACAGAACTTAAGAACAACGTTGAAAAACCTT
>CAJOGG010000119.1 GCA_905234205.1 uncultured Synergistales bacterium
TAGCGATTACGATTATATTATTGGCTCTGTGCATTACGTTTATCAGGCCGGGAAATATTTATCAGTTGACCATACGCCGGACTTTTTCGTGAGCTTGCTTCATGAATGCAATGATGACCCTTACGAGGTTTGCGAAAAATATTACGCTCTTGTTGCTGATGTAGTGAATAAGACTCATGCTGACGTAATCGGACATTTTGACTTAGTTACGAAATTCAACGAACGCTATAACTTTTTTGACGAGAATAACCAACGTTATATCAATGCCACTAATAAAGCTCTTGACGCATTATTGAAGACTGGCAAGCCATTTGAGATTAACACGGGCGCAATTTCACGAGGCTGGAGAACTTCTCCTTATCCTTCACGCAGGATTCTGGAGTACATAGCGGCTAATGACGGCAGCGTGATTCTTTCAAGCGACTCTCATCAGAAAGAGACTCTCATGTACAAATTTGACGAGTGCTTGAAGCTCGTTGATGAACTTGGCCTAAAACGTGTTGAGCTATGATTTACTTCATAGGGGCGGGGCCGGGAGCAGTTGATTTAATCACGGTCAGGGGAGCCGAATTATTACATAAGGCTGGAATGATCGTCTATGCCGGCTCGTTAGTTAATCCCGAACTCGTAAAGAAATATGCCGCTGAAACTTGCGAAATATATGACAGTGCAGGAATGACTCTTGAGGAAATTATGGCCAAGTTGATTGATGGTTATACGCGAAATTTATTGACGGTGAGATTACATTCAGGGGATCCGGCTTTGTATGGAGCTATACGTGAACAAATTGACATCTTGCGCGAGAATAATATCCCGTTTGAGATCGTCCCGGGGGTTAGTTCGTTGTTCGCGGCTGCTGCTGCACTCAAAACAGAATATTCACATACGTTATTAATCTCACGCGTTGAAGGTCGTACACCACTCCTTCATGATAAAGCTACGGTGTTATTCTTATCGGCAGGAATGATTGACAAAGCTTGCAACGAATTAATAAATTCAGGTTACACTCCAGAGACTCCGGCAGCAATCGTCTATAAAGCTTCTTGGCCCGAAGAGAAAATCATAAGCGGCACGTTAGCAACCCTTCCAGAATTAGCAGACGGGATTCACAAGACGGCGTTAATATTGGCGGGGGAGTTTCTCGACGAATCTATTAGCACGAAATCAAAGCTTTACGACAAAAATTTTTCCCATGAGTTCAGAAATAGTAATAGCAGCGTTCACGAATAAAGCTATAAATCTCGCGTTAAGGCTTGCAAAATTCTTGAATGCCCGTGTATTTGTCCCAAAGAGATTGGCGCGTGATGACGTTGACGTTATTGACGAGGCTTTAAGCGAATGGACGGGAAAATATTTTCATGAGGCCAAGGCTTTAATATTTATCTCTGCTTGTGGAATTGCGGTAAGAGCTATAGCGTCTCACGTTGAGTCAAAACTTTCTGACCCTGCTGTAATTGTGATTGATGAGGCGGGGAAATTCGTTATACCGATTTTATCTGGGCATGTAGGCGGAGCTAACGAGCTTGCGCGAAAAATTTCAGGTTTTCTTCATTCCCAACCAGTAATCACGACTGCAACCGACGTAAATAATTTAGTGGCTGTTGACGAGTGGGCAGTTAATCACGATTGCGCTATCGAGAACCCGGAATTAATCAAACACGTATCAGGGAAAATTCTTGAAGGTCATGAAGTTGGTGTAGCTGTCACTGAACAAATGCAAGCGACTCCATTTCCTGTAACGTTAATTTTACGGCCAAGAAATTTAATTTTAGGCACCGGCTGTAACAAGAACACTGACCCGGAAGAATTTGAACATGCGGCGAAAAGTTTTCTTGATGGTGCTGGCGTATCTGTATTGAGTCTCAAGGCGTTGGCTTCAATCGATCTCAAGGCACAAGAAAAAGCACTGGTGTTATTCGCGAGAAATCATAATATCCCTTTCCTAACATTCAGTGCTTCTGAACTTCAATCGTTGCCCGGAAATTTTACAAGCTCTCAAAAAGTTTTAAGCATAACCGGGACTGACAATGTATGTGAACGTTCTTGTATGCTTGCCGCTGGAAAAAAAGCTGTACTGTTACGAAGCAAGTGTATTGTTTCTGGAATTACATTTGCCCTTGCGAGAGAAACTCACAGCAGCTAGCATAAAAATTCCTATTCCAACGTTACAACCACCACCGCTCGCAGCGTCAGCTATCTTTCCTAAGGGTGTAGTGGCACCAGTCTTGTTATCGTTATCAACGTAAATACGAATATCATTACTATTTATGATACTTACATCATTGCTGGCTACAGCCTTCGCGTCATTGCTGATATTAACATCAACACTTACATTATTGTTAATGTCCGTGTTATTGCTAGATCCTTCACCATGACTCTCGGGCTCTTCTTCTGATTCATCTGCAAATGAAATAGTTACGTCCATGTTGGAACCATCAATATTTGCTCCCGTATCATAGTAGTATGTGATAGCCTTAATATTCGCTGGGAAAGAGATCATTCCGTCATCAGAGATCGTTGTACTTGATACACTGGCATTCTTGAATGATGGCGTAAAATCGTCAATTGTTTCTATATCAATACTTGCCATAACGTTATCTGGATCAAAATCGCTATCGTTACCGCTAATGAGGTCATAGAGATTCAATTCCGGCTTTGAAGTATCAATGTCGTTATTAAGTTCTTCAATGGCTAAACTTTGCCCGAAGCACTCAATATTTTCAAGCGCGGGGTGTTCGTCAGCATTAACGTCAAGTGTTAAAAGCTTGTTCCCACTACATACCAACAATTTAAGCGCAGAGCAGCCCTTCAAGTTCAGCGTTCTTAAATTGCCAATTCCTCCCGATGATGAACAGTCAAGATGCTCAAGTGCTTCACAGTTTTCAAGATTTATTTCTGTTAAATTAGTTTCGCGCGCAGTAACAATCCGAACTGATGAACCGCTAAGATCAAGTGTTGTAATTGAGCTATTATTATTCAAATATACTTCCCTGATCGAAGTATTACCTGAAAGATTCACACTTGTTAACTTGTTCGCGTTCTTTAAGTCGAGAGACTCAAGGCTTGTTAGAGAGGCTAATATGTCCAAATTTTCAACATAATCAGGAATAGATAAACTTGTTACACCTTCGGAATCATTTCCCGTATACGTAAGATATTGCTCAAGAGTCAACTGGTTATCATTGACGGTAATATATACGGTACTCTCAGCTTTGTACGAAAAATCAGAGTAGCTCACGTCAGCCGTAACCTTCTGGGTATAACTTCCTGCTTGTGTTGTTGGAGCTATTGTCAACGTTCCATTCTCAAGCGTAATTCCAGAAACCGCAGGAGTCATGCTCCATTCAATCGCGTAACCTGATGCAATATTTGATGAAGAATAATCATCATAGTATGCAGTAATTGTAGGCGTAAATGTTAGACTCCCCGAAGAAGCTCTATCAAGCGTCAAATACTCACTGCTAGAAGATAATGATGCGTTAATAGTTGTCAACTTGGGAGGATTCTTTGTGATTGTTACGGTTTGTGATGCAGGATCAGATTTTACGCTTCCTCTTGAAACAATAGCAGTAACCGTAATACCATAAGTCCCAGGCACAAGATCGCTGTCTATATTCAACGTAACGCCATTTTCATCATAATATTCAGAAGTGTTGTCAGATAACGTTATTCCACTAACATCAGGGCTTAGTGTCCACGCTACCGAATAATAGTCATTGTCATCGTTGCGCGAAGCTTGTTTTGGCTCACCTATGTTGTACGTAAATGTTACGCCCTCAGTGAATTTAATCGAGTCTGTTTGGTTAGTATCGAGTGTTGTGGCTGTCTTGCTTGCTGTGAGTGATGCCTCAATGCCTGTTACTCCCTTTTTATTGATTGTTACTATTTGTGAGACTGGATCGGCGGTTATGCCTCCACTTGAAGCTGTCGCTGTTACTGTAATCGTGTAAGTACCATAAGCAAGATTGCTAGGCATCTTTAAATAAGCGTTTGTTCCGGAAGTCTGCAAAGTTATTCCGCTGACAGTAGGATTCATTGTCCAAGTAACATTGCAGTTAGAACTGTTAGCAGTTTCACGTTGACCGCTGTTGTAATCAAGGCTAACTGTCGTGTAAAAGTTTATCTGGCCTTCTTCTGAGAGATTGAGAGTTATTGCCGTCTTGTCCGATCTCAAACTCGCCACAACACCTGTTAATTTCTTCTTGATAACCTTGATTGTTTGCGATACTGAATCGGAACTAACTCCACCACTTGAAACTTTGGCTGTTACTATAACCTCATAAATTCCGGGTGTTAGGTCATCGTCAATCTCTAACACAGCCCCATAATCGTAATTAGATGTATTGTATACGTGTAATTTTATCTCGTCGACTTGAGAGTCACACGACCATACAACAGTGTAATCATACCTAGACGCACTTGAACGACTGCCAGTGTTGTAATCAAAGCTGACTAGATTGTATAAATAAACATTGCCCTCTTCGCCAGTATCAAGAATTATCGTTGTCTTATCAGGTGAAATTGTTGCGTCAATATTTGTTATTTTGGGAGCATTCTTGACAACCGTTATAGTTTTCGTGGCCTCTGAAGAAATATCCCCACTGCTAACTTTTGCGGTTATATTGATGTTGTACGTGCCTGTCGGAAGCGTTTTATCGAGATTCAAAACAGGGTGCTTATTATCAGATTGATTGAACGAAATTCCGAGTGTATTTTCATTATTGCGTCTCCAGCTTACAGTGTACTCATCATTGGAAAGTGTACGCGATAATTCTTTGTCGTAATCAGCAATTACTGTTACAGTGAAATTTACTTTGTCGGTACTGGTGGCTTCAAGTTCAATGGAGCTTTTATCGGGCGAGGCTTCAACATGCAGAGCGTCAAGCCTTACTGCTCCTACAGGTTCGATTGCTCCGATAGTAGGTTTTGGGTGCCTTGGATTACCTAGCTGGTCTTCGCTTGGTGTGAGGTCGTTGCTTACGGCTTTTCCTATAATGTGTCTGTTGTTCTCCATGTCTCTATATACATCGTGAGTCACGCCTCTGATTTTAATGTATGATAGCGTCCAAGATAATCTGCTATTGTCATAGATAACCCCTATATTGTTGCCGGCTACCGTCCAATTACTAGATGCACAATGATCGTAATAAATGGTATCCACATTTATTGTGTCCTCAAAGTAAGTAT
>CAJOGG010000120.1 GCA_905234205.1 uncultured Synergistales bacterium
TCAAAGCGGCGTTGTTGCTACGATGATCTATTACGGCCTTGAAGTCATGACTCCGCGATATTTCTATCTCGCAAGCTTAATAATCAGCGTTGTTGTTGCTCTTGCTACTGGCTGTTGTTGGACTACTAGTTCAACGGTCGGTGTGGCGTTGATTGGTATAAGTGCTGGCCTTGGCCTTCCTCTTCCGATTAGCGCGGGCTTCATTATCTCTGGTGCTTACTTCGGCGATAAAATTTCTCCGTTGTCAGACACAACGAACCTTGCTCCGGCTGTAGCTGGAAGTGATTTATTCGATCACGTTAGAGCAATGATGTACACGACTCTGCCAACGTTAGTAATCACTGCGATAATAGCTTACATGATGGGAGATTCTGCGCAGGGCTCCGACGGCGGACGAATAGCTTTGATCCAGAGTATGATGAAAGCAGAGTTTAATATCTCGCTATGGGCATTTATTCCACCTTTAATAATTCTCGTAATGGCAAGCCTGAAAATTTCTGCTATCCCTGGAATAGTTGCGGGCATTGCGGGAAGTCTAGTGTTATCGCTTGTGAGAGGGTCAACCGCTTTTGAGACCACCAACGTTTTATTCTCTGGCTATGTTCCTGAACACTTGGGGGCATTCGCGGAGGCTGCTACACCTGAAGCTATGGCAAGCGTTACAGGAGCTTTCACGCAGATATTCACGGCAGGGAGTCCAGCAATGTCAGTTACACCTGAAATTTTCTCAAGCGTCGGCGGATTGTTAACTCAACTTTTCACGCGCGGCGGAATGACTTCAATGTTAGAGACAATATGCTTAATCGTTGTAGCTTTGTCGCTCGGTGGAATAATGGAAGTGTGCGGATTTCTTGATGTAATTCTTGATTCTTTGATGCGTCACGTGAAATCTGTAGCAGGCATGATTGGTTCAGTCTTGGCTTCAGCATTCTTGGCCAACGTATTTTTGAGCGAGCAATATCTCTCAATCATAGTACCCGGTAGAATGTTCAAGCGTGCATTTGATGAACGTACCTGGCAAAATGGAAAGAAGCTTGCGCCCGTAATGTTATCGCGTTCACTTGAGGACAGCGGCACAATGACTTCAGTATTAGTTCCTTGGAATACTTGCGGCGTCTATGTGAGTTCAGTGTTAGGGGTCGCGACACTTGATTACCTACCATACTGTTTCATGAACTGGCTTAACCCGCTAGTGGCGTTTGCTCTGACGGCGTTGGGGCTTGGCATAATCTGGAAGGACGATAAGCAGACGGAGAATGAGAAAGTTTTCATTCCTGAAGCTGTGGCTTTAGAATAAGTAAACATAAGGAGGAGTTGTATGAGGTCAAAACGTTTAGCAATTGGAATTTTATTCTTGTTCTTGTTCACGGCGCAAGCATTTGCATTCGGTGAGACTAAATGGGAGTTCAAAGCCTTTGTTGCGAGTAATATAACTTTCCACGAAGATAAAATATTGTTCGGGGATCAGTTGGGAATGTTGTACGTCTTGAATAAAGATTCAGGAGAAGTAATCTGGACTCATCATGACCAAGGCCCAATCATAAAGACTATAGCTGTGGTTGATGATAAGGTCCTCTATATAACTTCAACTGGACACGTTACGTGCTTAAATCTCGAAGACGGGGCTTTAATATGGGATTACACGCCCGCGGAAAGTGCTGACGAGATAATTCATGATGGCGTTGTAGTTGGAGAGGGCTTGGCCTTTGTTGTTAAGAATGACTCAAAGCTCTACGCTCTTGACATAAGCACTGGGAAAACGGTATGGACTTTCCAAGGCAATGAACAGGGGCTGCAAACTGCTCCGGCATACTCAGAAGGCTTAGTGTTCCTTGGAGAGTACAACGGAATATTTGACATCATTGACGCTAAAACAGGCGAAAGACTCAACGGTGGCGGCGCGGGCGGGGCAATAAACACTCCTGTTGTTAAAGACGGCGTAGTTTGTTATTCATCGTGGGCAGGCTCTGTGAATGCTGTGCAGATTAAATCAGTGATCCCGTTATGGAACGTAAACATTAAAGAACCGATTACGACTTCTCCTGTTATAGCTGAAGGAATTATCGTAGTAGGTACTGGACGAGGATTCGTCACGGCTTTAAGCGAGAAAGACGGATCATCAATATGGCGTCTTGACTGCAAGAACGGAGTAGTAACTTCAAAACCAATAATTGCTAACGGAAAAGTTTATGCTGTTCCCGAAGGTGGAAATGTTTACGAGATTGAAGCGACTTCCGGAAAAGTTCTCAACACTTTTGAGACAAAAGGCCCAGTTTCTAGCCCGGCATATTCTGATGGCGTTTTATATTTCGGCAACATGGATACGTTGATGGCTGTGAAAGAATAACGTTCGTAATTAACCGAGTCCCCTGTCAAAACGGCAGGGGATTTTTTGTTGCTAGTTGTTTGACGTAAACTTAACTTTAACATGTAAATTTCTATTGACTCAAATTTTTTACAAGGAGGAAGTTTTTATCATGAGAACGTTTTCAGCGTTGCTGCTCGTGTTGATTATGGCCGGGACATCGTTCGCGGAGTCCTCAACTGTATTCTTCACAAAGAACATTAACCCAGAAGGCTTGATGGCGATTTACAACAAGTTAGGGCGAGAAGCTACAGGAAGAGTCGGAGTGAAGTTAAGCACTGGAGAGGCAGGCAACACTCACTATTTATCCCCCGACTTAATCAAAGAGCTTGTCCAAAAAGTCAACGGAACTATCATTGAATGCAACACAGCGTACGGCGGTTCAAGAGCTTCAACGGCAATGCACAAACGAGTTGCGGAGGATCACGGCTTCACGAAAATTGCTAAAGTTGACATCATGGACGAAGACGGCGAAATTTCTTTACCAGTTATCGGAGGCAAGCACTTGAAAGAAGACGTAGTTGGCTCACACTTTAAGGACTATGATTTTATTCTCGTGTTGACTCACTTTAAGGGGCACGCTATGGGAGGTTTCGGCGGAGCTATCAAGAATATCTCAATCGGAATAGCTTCATCACGCGGCAAGGTTATAATTCACACGGCAGGCACAAAAGACTCCGGCTCAATCTGGTACGACAAGCATGACGACTTTCTAGAGTCAATGGCTGAAGCAGCTAAAGCAGTATCTGACAGTTTAGACGGCGGCAAAAGAATTATGTACATCAGCGTCATGAATCATTTAAGCGTTGATTGTGATTGCGACGGCAACCCCGCTGAACCCGATATGCATGACATAGGAATACTCGGATCCCTTGACCCTGTTGCGCTCGATCAGGCTTGCGTTGATTTAGTGTACAAAGCTCCAGACGGCCAGTCACTCATTAAGAGAATGGAATCTCGTAACGGGATTCACACACTTGAACATGCTGCAGAGATTGGCTTCGGTAATCGCGATTATAATTTAGTGAGCATTGATTAATATTCTTCGCAGAGAGTTTATTTATCTCTGGTATTACTTCACGTTACAGCTTGAACAAATTTATGTTTATTGGCTGTTAGGAATGGCGATTGGCTCGTTTGTGTCGGTATTCGGTAAGAAGAAAATACATGAGCTTTTCGCCTCCCTCAATGGGAAAAAGTTAAGCGTTTTTGGAATTGTGCCTGCTTGCATATTGGGTATAGCGTCGCCGTTGTGCATGTATGGAACTATTCCTATAGCCGCGTCGTTCTCTGAAAAGGGCATGCGTGAAGATTGGTTAGCGTCGTTTATGATGGCTTCAATTCTGCTTAACCCTCAACTTATAATTTACAGCACTGCACTTGGCCAACAAGCGTTAATAATCCGTGTAGCGTCGTGTTTCTTCTGCGGAATATGTGCAGGCTTTGCCGTCAACCTCTACAACAGAATCACAAGCAAAAACTTTTTCACGTTCCAACAATTTTACGAGACTCATAATCGCGATACAGACCCAAATATATTTCTGCGTTACATAAAAAATTTCGGTCGCAACGTCAAAGCTACAGGTGGATATTTCTTGCTCGGGATTTTCTTAACGGCGTTATTCATGCGTTACGTACCTGCTGAATCTTTCGCAAAACTTTTCGGGCGCAAAAACGGTTTCGGAGTCTTAATTGTATGCTTGCGGAGGAGGGACAATACCGTTATTGATTCAGTGGCTTGCAGATGGAATGAGTATGGCCAGCGCGAGTGCCTTCATGATAACCGGGCCGGCAACAAAGATAACGAACTTGGGCGCGTTGAAAATAGTTTTAGGCACAGGGAAATTTTTGGCTTACCTTGCTTTCGTGATAGTTTATTCATTGGTTAACGGGCTGATTGTTGATCTGCTATAATCGCGGTGGATTGAAATAACTTCCTATTGTTTTAGTCGATACTGCTATAATTTATAGCCGTAAAATTATAAACAGGAGGAAATTTTTTCGTGAAACGTAAACTTTTTGTCGCAAGTTTTTTAATTCCCGTTGTTATGTTCTCAATGGGAGCAGCCAAGAAATCTGACGAGATCAAACGCATGGGAATCTTCTTGAGCAACTTCACAGAGCTTGGCATGTATGAATTTGATCTTGAAGACACGGACGAGTCCCCGGAAATTCTCCACCTAGGCAACCCCGATAATATGCCCGAGCTAATTAGATTCGGCATTGGTCACAACATAATCAACAACAAGAAATTAATCCAAAAATGCACGCGCAAAAATTGTGACTACGGATCATCAACCATAACCAAAGAGGCTGTGGCAGCATCAGTCAAAAAATATTTCGATCTCAACGTGAAACATCAAGACGTTTTGGGAGACGCTCCCGAAGCTGAATATGATGGCAAGCTTTATCACTTTGACAAGAGAAATTTTGAGAATGACACAGTTTATTATTGCGACGTTCAGGAAGTGAACAAGGGCAAGAATTTTGTTCAAATGGAAGGCGAACTCTATGAATATGGAAATTCCAAAAACAGAATCGGAACGTTCGTAGCCAAAGCCAAACCATACACGTACAACAAAAAAGATACATGGGCGATTTTATCGTTCAGCGTTACGGAATTGTATTAAGTAATTTAGTGTGTTACACTGCAAAGAATTTTTGTAATTTATCACGAATAGGAGTTTTGTAATTTGAATATACAGGAAGTAAGCGTCTTCATAATATACTTGGTATTTATGTTAGGCGTTGGCGTATGGTTTTTCTTCCGCGATAAGAATCAGACAGAGAAGGGATATTTCTTAGGCGATCGTAAAATGGGAGCTTGGGTCGCGGCGTTATCGGCCGGAGCTTCTGACATGAGTGCATGGGTATTAATGGGATTGCCCACTTCGATTTATGCGTTAGGACTTGGCCAAGTTTGGATAGCTGTAGGTCTTGCACTTGGTTATTCACTTAGCTGGATATATGAGGCACCTCGCCTTCGTACGTTCTCAATCACTGCAAACGATTCAATTACTATCCCTCAATATTTGACGAACAGATTTTTATCAAAGTCAAAGGCTCTGCAAATAATTTCAGCTGTGGTTTTCCTCGTTGCTTATACAATTTACGCGGCGTCTAGCATAAAAGCTTGCGGTACTCTCTTCAACACAGTAACGGGACTCGATACGACCATAGCAATGTATTTAGCGGCTGTAATCGTTGTAGGCTATACGTTCTTGGGGGGCTTCTCTGCTGTATCATGGACGGACTTTTTCCAGGGAATGTTAGTTCTTGCGGCGATGTTCATAGTACCGTTGGCGGCTGATGCAATGCTGGAGGCCGGAAATTTCTCACCGATCAATGACGCAGCATACTGGAACGCGTTTTCAAGCTGGCAAGAAATAGTTTCAGGTCTTGCTTGGGGCTTAGGGTATTTCGGAATGCCTCACATTATCATTCGCTTCATGTCAATTAAATCACAACCAGAGTTACGCAAATCGGCCAAGATCGGAATCTCATGGACAGCAATAATATTAACGTTCTCGGCTTTCGTCGGGGTTGTCGGGCGTATGTTCATTGGCTTTGACGAGGCAGTGAATAATAACTCGTTAGTGTTCATAGTGATGACAAGAAGAATTTTCCCAGCGATAATTTCCGGAGTGATTCTTTCAGCAATATTGGCCGCCGCAATGAGCACAGCAGACAGTCAATTACTAGCCGCCGCTTCAGCCTTTGCTTCAGACGTTTACAGGCCTGTTATACGTAAGGATAAAGCAGGTAATCGTGAAATGTTATGGGCAAGTCGTATAGTCGTGTTATTGATAGCTATAGCAGCTCTTATAATCGCTTCCAACCCTAACGCAGGATCAATCATGGCTCTTGTGTCGAACGCTTGGGGAGTTTTCGGAGCAGCATTTGGCCCGGCGATATTGCTTAGTTTATTCTGGAGGAGATTTACATTTCCTGGAGCAGCCTGCGGAATTTTCGTGGGAGCAGTTGTTGATATAGCATGGTTGATGTACATGTCTCACACAGGAATTTACGAGATACTTCCGGGATTTTGCGCTGGTCTTGTTGTAGCTGTGTTAGTGTCGTGGATTTCTCCGTTGCCTTCGCATGAGGTTGAAGAATTATTTGATAAAGCGTTGGCAATGTCGAACGAATAACAAAAAGCCCCTGCCATAACGACAGGGGTATTTTCATATTTCAGCTTAGTGTCTTCTCTTCAGCAGCAACACAGTCAATAGCATTCCTACAAAACTCAAGCCGACGTTACAGCCGCCACCGGAACTACCTACTACATTACTTGAGGTCTCTTCGTTGGCTTCAGGTTCATCATCAATTACGTTTGTTGGTTCAGGTTCATCATCTTCAGGATTTGTAGAGCTAAGTCTGATTTTGATGCTACCAGTTATATTTCCGTCAGTATAGACAAAATCGTAATAGCCTTTCGGAATTGAGCCTAAATTCTCTTCGTCATACTTCAAGTCCTTGACATCAAGATAAATCATTCCGTCTGTAGGTTTCTCAATGAACGGACCATAGACAGGAAACTCCAAACCGTTATCAGCACGCCAAAATTCATCGGGTTCATAGCCCTCCGTAAATAGCGGAGAGTAATCAAAGCTTTCTCTAGTGCGTAAACCCGTGGGATAAGTCGTATCTTGTGAAGCCTGGTAGGTCACAACAAATTCGCGTTCTTCAGTCCTGTTCACAAGCCAGAATTTTATCTCCGTATCATCAGCAACAGGCGCGCTCATGTCGTCAGACGCTGGAAGAAGCAAGACTCTTTCTTCAATCGGTTCATCTGGTATATCATAATTTACTCTGTCTGCGTCAAATGCGTCAACATAATCTTTCAGAGCAAGCCCAAGAATAGTTTTCTCTTCTTCAGCAAGTTCTTCATCGTCAACTTCATCGAGTACAAATGCTTTTATGCAAACGTTCATAGGTATATGCATGGTGCGTCCTTTTTCGTTCGTACCAACAAAGAAAATTCCATCGAGCCATTCACTTCCATCTTCAGACAGCCAGCTTTCCCCATCATGAACAGTCGCAAAATCCGAGAAATGTTCAACTTTTGTCTCAACAGCTATGGGCAAGTTACTATAATCGTTTGTGAATTTGATAACTACCGCAAAATAATTTCCTTTCGTCAGTGAAACATTAGAGTCAAGGTTTGCAGTGTGATAGCCCGCATAAGGATAGGAACCTGAACCTGAAGCGATTTTCTTTGCCGAGCTATCATAAGGAGACGCTACAGGTTTCTCGCTCATTTCGTAGATTTCCCATTCGCAAGTTGCGTTATTATCGGTGGTATAGAATGAAATGCTCTCGAGTTTTTCACCGTCGGATTTCACACGGAACACGTTGGCCGCCCACAAGGTCTTTGAGCCAAAATTTCCTGCAAAATCGCACCAGCCTAAAGGGGTATGATCATAAACTTTGAGCGTGTCAGGAAGTTCTTCAACTACGTATGCGACTCCGTAATGTATGTATTGCTCATAAGACATCCAGAAATAGCCGCCGTCTGCCCATTCGTCGCCCCAGTTGTTACGCACAAGCCAAGCACCATTATTTTCGGGCCTATCGTTCTCGTTGAAGTTTTCGCGTGAAAAATTATCGTCCCAGCCTACAACAACTACAGCATGATTAGGTACTTTACTGTCTTTCTCTGAATAATAAAAAGCGTTTGTTGTTTCGTTGAGTGTCTCGCCTCCCAGTGAGTGATAACATATTTCGAGTGCTCCATGTTCCATGATAAGGCGTTTTGTGTAATCAGTATCTATATAAACACTTTTATCATCTTTGACATCATAGGAGTCTTCTCTGTCCTTGATACCAATCTCCGGAACAGGTGCTGAATAAATTGCATCAGTCAATCTTAATTTCGCAGACGCATATTGTGAAGGTGGCACATCGTCACTTGGAAGCAACCATTTTCCAGAACGTATATAGGCTAAATTATTTAGTTCATGGTATGAAGGCAGCGATCCTAATTTATAAAGTGCCGTCCATTCGTCTTTTGTATAACCGGCATCGTTTGAGAGTGCTTCAAATGATAAGTATGGTAATTCAGTCTCAAGTACAGGCCCATCAAGACGAGCAAGATAGGCAACACTTAAATCTGGGAAACCGCCTTCAATGCTTCTATAGTCAGTCTCGCCGCGTGAGTAATCACTCGTAAATTCTCTGCTCATGTCAGGCTCATTGTAACAGAACCAAGCCATGTGTAACTCTGATAAATCAAGAGATTCGCCAAGTCCCTGGGTCAGATAATTGCTTTCTACAGAGGACATTGCCGCAAACGCCCAACATGTTCCCCACATTTCTTGATTTCGAATTGGAGATACTCTATTAAGATCGCGAAGATCATATGATACAGGTAGAGTTTCTGACGTTGAGATTAAAACGGGTGGATTATTTCTTAGGCGTTGAAGATCAAAATTTGTTTTGAGCGCGTAAACTGGTGAAGAGATTAGAATAACAACAAGCACAATGAAAAATTTGTAACAGTTGATGCAAGTTTTAAGATTGAACATCTATTAAAATCCCCTTTCATAAGAATCTGCAGATTCTACAATAAAAAATCCCCCATCGTAACGACAGGGGACTATGCTTCCAAAATTTACGCAGTCTTCTCTAAGACTTGGACTTTCTCGCCGGTCTTCTCGCCGGTGCGGGCGTCCACCACGTCGAAGTAGTCGAACGCGCAGTTGAGCGTGTTGTAGAGGATGTTCGGGTTGCCGTAGAACATCTTCTGGAAGTTCAGGATCTGGAAGCCGAAGGCGCCGCGCATGGTGACGTTCAGGTCGAAGCCCTTCCAGCGGAACGTGTTGTTGA
>CAJOGG010000121.1:0-3782 GCA_905234205.1 uncultured Synergistales bacterium
AATTGCTGAAGGCGGAATTATGCACGGGAATGTTCTTCCGGGGTTATATCGTTGGATTTTTCCCGGTCAACTCCCTAACACTATCAAGTATGAAAATCTTGACGGGGCCGACGGTCAATTAGTTTTGCCGGGGATTGATTTGTTTAGCGTGGAAATTCCAGAAGGCTCACACGAGGACGAAAGGAAAAAAGAATATAGCGGGCAATTACCCAAGGGCTTGTATATCAAAATTGGACGTAACACTAAGGAATCGAGATCTTCATTAAATCTTCAAACGAGTACGAATAATAGACAAAATGAGAGAAATTTCAATGAGCTTGAAGCATATATCCCCTTGCCATAAAAATAATCGTAAGGGCTTTGTTCTCGTAAGCGTCTTAATGTTGGGCGTGATGCTTATATCTTGTGCGACGGCTTTTGCTTGGTTCGTGCGTACACAAGTGCGGAGCGTAGGGCGTGAACGTGAAAGCATAACTAATCGCAGTATGGCTGAAGTCGTAACCGGCTCTTTAATAAACGCGCTTGCAATGGTAGCGAATAACGTTGAATATGACAGTCCCACGCAAGAATGGTACTTTCCTTTTGTTGTCCCGTTTCCTGATCTTGGCCCGTGGGTTGTGCAGGTGACTCCACTTGATGATAAATTGCCTATTCGAAATTTTTTCTTACCCGACGGAAATACTTTGAGGCATGAATTTGAAGAGCCATTGCAGAACATGTGGGAGAAGTTGAATCACCGTGAGCTTGAGTTAGTCATGTTGGATTTTCTCGATCGCAATAACAGGCCGCGAGTTGGAGGCGTTGAACGTGATGACTTTATTAACCGTGGGCCTTATGATTTATCGGAATTGTTAATCTTGAGTCGCGAAATTACGCCGGATATTCTTTATGGTTCTGGAGGTCAATTGGGAATAGCCGATTATTGTACTGTGTACAGCGAAGGAAAAATCAATCTAAACGTCGCCCCGGTTCACGTCATGGAATTGTTGCCTGGTCTTGATGAAAGAGGCTTGGCCGAACGAATTGCAGAAGATCGAACGCAAGAGCCTCTGAAAAATTTTCGCGACCTTCAGTCTTTGCCGGGAGCCTCACCAAGAACTTCAACTTTGTTGACGAACATAGCAAGCTTCAAGAGCAGATATTTCAACGTGATGATTCAATACATCGTTTAACATAATATTCGATAGGAATACTAGGCAAATAGTTAGGTGGGAAGAAATATGAAACTAAATCTTAATCTAAGAAAGAATAAAGCAAGGAGTGAGAGCTTTAATAACACAGAATTTTGCAGAGTCATAGAATCAATAAAAATTGTACACAATCAAGAGACAGGAACAGACGATCAGGTTACACGGAAAGCAATTAAAATACTCACAACAAGTATAGGGACGCGAAAACATTTTGTTACTCTCATTCCGATGAAGTCGCTATCTCTTGAAGAGTTCACATTTCCATTTTCCAACAGCACAAAAATTCGTGAGGCTCTAAAACTTCAGGTCCTACCGTTTTCAGCCGCGGGTGAGCTTGAGATTTTCCCGGTCGTATTATCGAAGGTAGGTAGAGGAGTTAATGGCCTCGTGTGGTACGTTTCTCCAGAAGAGCTTGATATTCCGTCGTTGCCTAGCAATAAAGTGTGGCCCGCTCCATTAGCGTTTATCTCCGAACTAAAAAAGTATGCTGGCTCTGGCGTAACTATGTGGCTTGATGAAAGGAACGTTAGCTCGATTTTGTGGCAAAACTATAAGCCGGTGTTATCACGTTGGCGAAAACTCGTTGACGATTCAAGCAGGGATAAAGAACTAGCCTGGTACGATAATTATTGCAAGGTCAGAGAACTTGACAGGGGCGGAGATTTCATAATTGACTGTTCCGGAGATTACGATGACTCTGAACCCGATGGAGAGTTCATAGAAATGATTAACGAGAGCGTAAATATCTGTCCATGGATAGCTAATGTGAATTTATCACGGACGGCTATTCAGGGTGAACGAGATTTAGAACGTACTGTGAAATTATTGACTCGTGTAGCTTCCTGGTTGTTGATTATCGGAGTAATAACTTTGGGCGCAAGTTTCTTGAAGTGGCATAAGCTTCAAACTCATACGCAAGAAATTCGCGCTCGCTCTGAAAATTTTTACAAGCAGACTTTTGAACCAGAACGAACAGGAAGAATTGCTAACCCAGTAACACTTGCACGAGACAAAATAGCAGAAATTTCAGGCACAGGAAACGAAGGACACCCGATTGAAGAAGTCTTGGCCGATTTAGGCGAGATTTACGCGAACAACAAAGACTTAAATAACGTAACGCTTGATATTATTCGCTATAACTCTGAAGGCTTAGACTGCACAGGATCAGCTCCGGATATGAGCACGGTGTTAAATTTCCGTAAAGCATGGGAAGAATATGTGAGCGTTTCCCAAGTTGACAACACACAATTTGTATCAGGCATAGGCTATAGATTTGATCTTCGAGTCAGGTGGTGAAAGAATGGCAATAAATATTGAATCAACGCTGAATAATGCTAAGAGTATTTTGCGCGGAGAAGCTACAGGGTCCGTGAAGTTCTTGATAGTCGCGTTACTCATGCTTGGAATTTGGGTAGGCGTCTCAACCGTACAAGGTTGGATCAGGCAAGCTCAAACTAACCTAAACACGCAGCAAGGACGCTGGCACACGCTTTTAATCTTGGCCAACGAATATAACTCAATATCCCCTTCGCAAGCTTCAAGGAATTCAAACGTGAATCCAAATGTTGACGTTGCTACGGTGTTTGCACAGGTAAGTGAACGAATGAGACTAGGCAGCCGAGTCAACAGGATAACTCCCGACGGACGAAATCAATCAATCGAAATTAATAGACTTTACGCAGAAGAGTTAGCAGACCTTCAAAGACAATTAGCCTCACGTGGAGTCAGGTTTATAGCGTTAGAGTTGAGAGGCTTACCAGCGGGCAACGAACGATTATTCACAATTTCAGCGATAATAGGACCAATGTCATGAAAATCTTAATCAAAACGATAAAAATTTTATTATTCATAGTTTGTTTCTTTGCTACCCTGTATTACTTTCTGGAGTGGCGAGCGGTCGGAAATTTTGCTATGTCATTTGCTCATTCACAACTTGAGCGACGAGGAATGCGAATGAGTTACTCCGACGTGTCAGGAGAAGAGGGCGGCTTCACTGTCAACAATATGACACTTAACGGCATGGCAAATATCTCTCTTGCATCAATCACAATTAAGCCTCAATTAGCTAAGAGTGTTACAAGTCTTGCACCGGTCTGCAACATAAGCTTCAGGGGGTTAAGCGTTCAGCTTGGCCAAGTAATGAATTTAGGCGACGGTGAATTTACTCTTATAGCTTGGCCCGGAGAAGTTGAACTTGATAATTTACGCACAAACGGAGATTTCGCACTAAACGGTTATGTAACGATTGATCTTAACTCAATGAAGTTGGGCCACACGGAAGCAAGATTGGACGTCCCTGAAAACTTTGCTTCAAATATGGGAATGCTACGAAATTTTCTGCCGTTAGTTCAAGAAGGCGATCAATGGTATTTACGGAGAAGGTGAAAATAAATTATGTTAGAGCGATTCAAGAATTTATTCTCAAATATAAACTTTAGACGCAATAAACGTGATAAAGCTATTGCCGCTAAGAAAACTTTAGAGAACACAGGAGCGTTATACAAAATATGGCTGCTGGTGTTGCCAATGTTGCTTGGGGCGTCGGCTGGAAGGCTTGCAAGCGTGGGATTAGGTTATGGACTCGATGCAATG
>CAJOGG010000121.1:3800-6521 GCA_905234205.1 uncultured Synergistales bacterium
CGGGGCACAAGTGAGCGCTGCGGAGACCGAGAAAAAACGCGGGCTTGATGGATTTTTAGCTGCTAACCCGTTCAAAATCTCCCCTGAAAAAGTTAATGTGCCTGAACCTGTCGTGACCAAAGAGCCTGAACCACAAATCCCTGATACCGGACTCGCGGACTTGATTCTAAGAGGAACTTTGCCTGGCGTTGGTGCATGGGTAGAGAATAAAGGTACGACGACTTTGTTATTAGTCGGGAAAAATATCGAGGACTATAAGCTGATGAGCGTTAAGTACAGCGATGCTATGTTCAGGAAGGGCAAGAAAACCGTGACAAAATATATAACTTATGGCCCGCTCGCTCAAGCTAAGAAGGAAGAAACACCCGCCCCAACTCCAACGCCAACCCAGACTCCTGCGCCTCAAGCTGCTAATACAGGTAACGTCGTGGCCGCGGATCCAACAGGTAAAGAAGGAGAAGTATCAAGTGAAACTGTTCAGCAGCTCGTCCAAAATCCATTTGATGAATTAAAGCGCATTCGTATTCGTCCAAGTGAATCAGCTGGCGGTCTGGAAGTTCAATGGATCCAGAATGACAGCATTCTAAAACGCTTGGGAGTCCAAAAAGGCGACGTTATAAGATCCGTGAATGGCATTCCATTTACTAACATGGGCGATATAGCAAACTCTATTAACTCACTAATGAACAGCGAACGCTTTGACGTTGAAGTTACACGAGGCGGAAAACCTGCAGCCTTACGTTATGTTGTACGATGATGAAGCTGATAAAAACTCGTAAAGGCTTTACCTTAATGGAAGTACTCGTAGCTACAGCTATAGCAGGCATGGTTATAACTGCGGGGTTCAGGCTAATAGCAATGTCATACAAGCTCATGTCTGAAATCGAGGCAGAACGAAATTTGATTGAAGCAGCGCGAAATATCTGGTTAAGATTTAGAATTGATCCCGATATGCCTGACAATGGAACTGATGACAAAGCTAATATCACATGGAGAGCTGAACGTGAGTCTGTGCCAATAAGAGACGGTTACGAATTGACTTATAAGCGCGTTTTAATAAGTTTACCTGATAATCGCTCCACAGTTATTTACGTTGCTGAATAGCTTTTGTTTGTAGTATTATTTGACCGCTTGTTTCATAAGGATAGGAGTCGATTTTAACTTGAACTTGAGAAAAATTTCACTGATACTAGTATTCACTATAACGATAAATTCATGTGCAGAGGCTGCTACAAGGCGAGCGACTAACGGAAATAATAGAAATAACACCAATACAACGACGGCTTCTCAATCTGATGAGAATATGACGGCCGAGGAAGAGCAAAATTTAATGGAAGCTGCTCAAGCAATGAAACGGTCGGGCATGGTCCAATTTAATTTTAAGGATATGGACTTAGTGAGGTTTGTTAGGTTTATGTCAGAGATCCTTAACGAGAATATAATCGTGCCTCCTAATGTCAATGCCAAGATAACTATAATTTCTCCTCACCCTGTAACCATAAAAGAGTCCCGCGAAATAATGTTGTCAACTCTTCAAATGTACAATTTCTCTTTACAAAACATGGGGAGTTATTCAATCGTTCGTCAAGGAGGAGTCAGCCCTTCTCCAAACGTTCACAAAGGCAGGACGGGGCCTGGCTATGGTGAAGAGACAGTTACTTACATAGTGCCGCTTGATTATGTTAGCGTTGAAAGTGTTATCCCGGCTATACAGCAATCACTTGGCCAAGCAATAATAGCTCTACCGGTTGGAAATGGTCGCGATATTATGTTGCAGGGAAGAGCTACTGACGTTAATAAAGCCGTACAATTGTTGAGGACTATGGACACTCCACAAAGCGCAAGGATAAGCAGAACTTACGAATTAGTTTACGGTGACGCCGCCACTATAGCCGCACAGTTAAACGCAATTGCACAGACAAGCGGGCCTTTACAGGGGCTTAATGTTGTTCCAGATGTTCCCAGCAAAAAAATAATCCTCGTTGGAAGTCGTAGCGCATTGGATCAGGCTGAAAAGGTTATCAAAGAGCTTGACGTTGACTCAAAAATTGGGGACTTTCACATTTACAGATTGAAGAATATTGATGCCACTGTAGCGTCTGAACAAGTTGCAAAGGTCTTGGCTTCCACAGCTACAATGCTTGGCTCCGACGCTGCTAAGTTTCCTGCTACAGTTGTCCCTGACGTCGCTACTAACAGTCTTATATTTGCGGCCACTCAACGACAATTTGACTCCCTTGTTCCGATTCTTGATGCTATTGATATTCAGCCACGACAGATTTTGTTACGAGGCTTTATCGCTGAAATCAACGTTACTAACCTTGAGAACAACGGCATAGACTGGAATATTGTAGGCGGTCAAATGTGGGACGATTTGTTGTTGGGCGGGAATATGTCCTTAGGAGAAAGCTCCGTGCCTTCAACGTTCATGACTTGGTTCAATGATCTATCGAAGCGCGAAGAACTTTTAGACCGTAATGGCTCAACTTACACGGTAACGAATTACAACCCTATGGGCTTGATGTACGCGACGATAGATTTATTAAAACGTTATGGAGCTGTAAATATTTTGTCGGTCCCGCGTTTAATGTGTACGGACAATAAAGAAAGCTCGTTCCAAGTCGGTCAGGTTATCCCGGTTTTGAAGGGCTCAACTTCAGAATTATCGAACCCAAGCGCAGTTCAAAGCAATTACGATTATAAAGACACAGGTTTAACACT
>CAJOGG010000121.1:6530-11686 GCA_905234205.1 uncultured Synergistales bacterium
TCACATCAGAAGCGGAAATCTCGTAGCTATGGACATCAAACAAACTACTGAAGACGTTATGACAGCCCCGGGAGTCTCAACCCCTATAACCTCAAAGCGCGAAGTGGTTACTTCTGTTGTAGTTGGCGATGGCGAAACGATCATTTTAGGCGGTATGATTAAGGAGACTGAACGCTCAATGAAGCGACGTGTCCCCGGTATTTCGTACATTCCATTAATAGGCAGCTTGTTCCAAAAACTCTCAAAGGAGAAAGAAAAAGTTGACTTCGTTATATTCCTCACGCCACAGATAATCGAGGACGCAGCGACAATGAGACAGGCAACTTTGAAAGCGGCGGGTTTCTCCAACAGGTCAAAGGATATTATCATTGAGACTGGATTACCAAGTTATGCGAGAAGTGAACTTGTAAGCGTTGATATTAGTCCGGTCGAGGCTGATATTGATAACAGGTTCAGAGATATGTACCAAAAAAGTTTGAAGAGGAAATAACAATGGCTGAAGCTGTAGAGAATAAACTCCCTCCACTTCCAGAAGCTAAAGAAGTCTCAAATTTGTTGCCCGACGGAATGGGCTTGGACGTTTTGAGGCAGGCACGAATAGTCCCGTTAAGAATTGAAGACGGCGTTTTAATCGTTGGGGCTGTGAATTTTGACTCGTGGTCAAGAGCTCAAATGTTAGGGACGGCGTTGGGGTATCCGATTGATTTAGAAATTCGTGACGAGAAAGAATTAAACGACTTAATAAAAACTCTTTACGATTTACGCTCAGTGGCAGCAGATGAGGCCGCAAAAAATATCGAAGGCATTGACGATATTGACGATTTGACGCGTGAGGACGTTTTGAGCGACTCTGTTGACGTGCCAGTAATAAGACTCGTTAATAGTTTGTTCGTTGACGCTTTGAGACAAAGAGCTACGGATATTCACGTTGAACCTTATGAAGATGAAGTGCTGATTAGATTCAGAATTGATGGAGTATTGCAAGATAGATTACGCCTTCCACGTTCGAATCAAGCTCCACTTACAAGCCGCATAAAAGTTATGTCACGAATGGATATAGCTGAACACATGGCACCCCAAGACGGACGAATCGGAATCACTGTCGGAGATAGGGCTGTTGATGTTCGTGTTGGACTTGTGCCTACACAATATGGCGAACGAATCGCAATGCGTCTACTTAATAAAGGCCACGGCTTAATGACTCTTGCGGATCTAGGCATGGAAGAACGTGAACGCAACATCATGGAGGATTTGATACACAGACCTCACGGAATGATTTTGTTCACAGGCCCAACAGGTTCAGGAAAATCAACAAGCCTTTACGCAATCTTACAAGCTCTTGCGCGTCCCGAAGTGAATATCATCACAGTTGAAGACCCCGTAGAATATGACTTGCCAGGAGTTTCACAGATACAAGTGAACGAGAAAGCAGGAGTTACATTTGCGGCGGCGTTGCGTTCAATTTTGCGTCAAGACCCTGACATAGTAATGATCGGAGAAATGAGAGACTTTGAGACCGCCCACATAGGTGTACAGGCTTCATTAACGGGTCACTTAGTTTTGTCAACACTTCACACGAATGATTCAATAAGCGCGATTATAAGACTTGTTGATATGGGAATAGAGCCATATTTAGCGGCAAGCTGCATGATAGGAACTGTAGCACAGAGATTGGCGCGTAGATTATGCCCTCATTGCAGACGTGAAATTGATCCTCCAACCATGATGGCCAAGCAAGGTTTACAGAGAGCGTTTGCTCCGGTTGGTTGCTCTGAATGTCATAACACGGGTTATCGTGGACGAGTCGGACTCTATGAGCAATTCGTAATCAATGAGGCTATACAGGAGGCATTTGTTGCTGGGGCTGCTGCGTCAAAATTGAGGGACATTGCGCGAGAAAGCGGCTTCAAAACTTTGTGGGAGATCGGATTATCGGCCGTACAATCGGGCTTAACTTCACCGGACGAATTAGCAAGAGTAGCAGGAGAGGACTAAATCAGGAATGAGAAAAATTTTTATGGCGTTATGCTGTGTAATGTTGTTGTCGTCGTTGGCAATAGCTGAACCGCTAAAAGATCGGGCGTTCTTTCCACCTGTTCTAATGTATCACGATATAAAGACTGAAGCGCAGAATAATTTTGATGTACTTGTTGAAGATTTTTGCGCGCAACTGGATTGGCTCAAGGAACAAGGCTACGAGACACTCTCAATAAATGATTTCATGCGTTACTTAAGTCAAGACTCCTTCCCGGAAAAATCTGTGCTTATAACTTTCGACGATGGCTACAGCGGAATCTATAACTACGCTATGCCCGAACTCAAGAAGCGCGGAATGAAAGCAACGTTTTTTATTACGTCCAGCATGATCGGTGTACTAACGACTACTTATCCTCATGTTACGGCGGAGGAGTTAAAGCTAATGGCGGCCGATGAACTTTTTTCGATCGGTTCACACACTGTTTCACATTTACACCTTGACGAATTAAGCCCAGAAGAAAGAGACTATGAGCTCACAGAATCAAAGAGTGCCATTGAAGAACTTATTGGCAAAAAAGTTGTGGCGTTTGCTTATCCGTACGGAAATTACGACGAAGAAATCATAAAGGCAGTGAAAGATTCGGGTTATGAGGTTGCGTTTGCTGTTCAGGACAAAGGATTTTGTAACATGTCCGCACATTTCAGCATTCCACGAATCAATATGGCCATGGATCTTTCCGACAACGACCTGAAACTTTTCAAAGAGTACGTGCAGAATTACAAGAACATGCCCGAAGAAGCTTTCGCTGAACGTTGGCAGCCAATTTCGGAGGACGAATAAATGCCATATTTCAATTATTCAGGATACGACGCTAAAGGCAAAAACACTAAAGGCACCATAGAAGCTGGTTCATCGATTCAAGCTGTAGATAGACTCACTGAACGCGGGATCGTAGTTGTTGATGTAAAGTTAGCCGAGGAGAAAAAAGGTAAAGCCGCGAAAATAAAACTCTTACCACTTGAGCAACATATATTCTTCTGCCGGAGTCTCGCGTCTTATTTGAAATCTGGTCTTCCTCTTGCTGATTCGTTGCGCATAATGTCAAAGCAGGCTCGCGATAAAATGATGAAACCCGTAATGGAAAAGTTACTCGCAGAAGTTGAAGGTGGCCGAAAATTTCACACAGCACTTGCAGAGTCGGGAGCATTCCGTGAAAGTTTGTGGCGCGTTGCCGAGTCAGGAGAACAGAGTGGCACGTTAATATCAGTCTTGGGTGAAGCTGCTGACGAAATGAAACTTGAGGACGATTTACGCAGAAAGATTCGCGGCGCAATGACCTACCCAATAGTTATGGCTGTGGTTGGAGTCGGCGTGGTCGTGTTCATGCTCACGTATGTTGTCCCGAAAATCAGCGACTTGTTTGAGGATATGCACCAGACTTTGCCATTACCCACACGAATTTTGATAGCCTCGTCGGAATTTCTTGCGAACTATGGAATGTGGATTCTTGTAGCGTTATTGCTTGGCTTCCTGTACATGAAACACAAGAAAATCTCAATCAGTTTTCCCGGCATGAAAGGTATACGCGACCAGTTGAATTTAGCGCTCGTAATGTCACACATAAGCACGCTTATAAAATCCGGTATTCCTTTAGTGAGTGCCTTGAAAATGGCTTCATCAATGGACGTGTACAAACAACGTTGGCTTGACGCGGCCGAAATGGTTAAGGCTGGACATAAATTCGATCGTGCCCTTGAAAGAATCGGTATGCCCGAAGAGACAGTGGCTGTAGTACGAGTTGGAGAAATGGGCGGCGATTTATCTGGCGCTTTAACAAACGTTTCGAATCAGTGCCGAGAATTTGCTCAATCACGAATGGAAAAGGTTTCAACGTTAATAGAGCCTATCATGGTAATGAGCTTAGGTATATCGGTCGGATTTATAGTGCTCGCGATTTTGACTCCAGTCTTCAACTTGGCCGGTATCGTGAGATAAATGCCAAATAGTCTGGAGAACGCAAAACAACTTTTCATAAGCGGCGCTATTGATAACATAGAAGTTGGAACGGTGAAGGGCTTGCAAAAGATTCACAAAGCGTTGTTCGGGGGACTCTATGACTTTGCCGGACTGCTTGTACTTGAATGAAATATTAGCTGTGATTGAGAAGATGCCGGAAAATACTTTCGAGGAGATAATAGCGAGGTACGTAGAAATGAACATAGCACACCCTTTCATGTAAGGCAATGGACGAAGCACGCGAATATGGCTTGATATGATTCTCAAGAAGCGTTTGCATAAAGTTGTGGATTGGTCACGAGTTGATAAGATTAAATATCTTCAAGCAATGGAACGTAGCCCCGTGAACGATTTGGAATTACGCTTTTTGCTTCAACCTAACCTTACCGATAAAATCAACGACAGAGAATTAATCTTCAAGGGTATAGAAAAATCATACTACTATGAAATATGAAGCATGCTATTGTTGACTTAAACTATACTTCATAAATTACACTTTCGCACAATTTTCTCATTAGGAGGTTTTATTTATCATGCGTCAAATATTTTTGAGCTTAATTGTTGTTTTAGCGTTAATGGGATCGGCTTATGCGGCCGAAGCAAAATCGTTGGTGATCGTTTACTCACGCGCTGATGAAAATTACAACGTCGGCTATATCGAGAAAGGAAACACGATGATTTTAGCGGAAATGATAGCGAAAAAAACTGGCTCCGAATTATTCGAGGTCAAACCGGCCAAGGCTTACCCTGCTGATTATCAAAAGTGCATTGACTTAGCGAAACGTGAACAGAATCAGAAAGCACGCCCGGCAATTCTTGAGGACAAGGACATCAGCGAATACGATACTATTTTCTTTGGCTATCCGATTTGGTGGGGAGATATTCCCATGTGCATGTACACGTTTATCGAGTCTCATGACTGGAACGGCAAAACTATTTACCCATTCTGTACTCATGAAGGCAGCGGCTCCGGAAGAACAGACAGGACTCTGAAATCCAACATGAAGGGCGCAACTCTCAACTTCGCTAAAGAAATGCGCGGGACTACTGCACAGAATTATCGTGAGGACGCAGAGAAAACGGTGAACAAATGGCTCGAAAACTGGGGCTTCTAAAGGAGTATATAGCCTCTCTTGAAAGTGTCGCTGTGGCATTTTCGGGA
>CAJOGG010000122.1:0-6709 GCA_905234205.1 uncultured Synergistales bacterium
ATACTTATCACGCGCGAGTTTTGGGTTATCGTGATGAGGACGTGAATAAATTCTTCGTGAAGGCTCTTGCTGGAATTGGCCGGGAAGATTACGGGATGAATGAACTTTTGCCGCTCGTAATGGAAACTGTGAAAATTAACTATAAATGCATGGCTCTTCTCGACAAAGCTAACACTGAGACTTACGGCACGCCTTCTCCTGTTAATGTCAGCACGACGCTCGAAAAAGGCCCGTTCATCGTAATAACCGGACATGACCTGAAGGATTTAGAGTTATTATTGCGTCAAACTGAAGGCAAGGGAATAAATATTTACACTCACGGCGAAATGTTACCTGCTCATGCTTACCCTGAGTTAAGAAAATATTCACACTTAAAAGGGAATTTCGGGACGGCCTGGCAAAATCAACAGAAGGAATTTAGCGATGCACCCGGAGCATTCTTATTCACGACTGGATTAGTTCAGTTTGAAGGCGTGAAGCATATTGACGAGAATAAAGACTTTTCGCCGGTGATTGCTCGTGCTCTGGAACTTGGCGGCTATAAAGAAGACGTGAAGGGCGGAACTCTTACAACTGGATTTGGACATGATGCAGTTCTGAGTGTTGCTGATAAAGTTATCGCAGCTGTGAAGTCTGGAGCAATCAAACACTTTTTCTTAGTCGGCGGCTGTGATGGAGCAAGAACAGGAAGAAATTATTACACCGAGTTTGTGAAGAAGGCTCCGGCTGATACGATAATTCTTACTCTTGCGTGCGGAAAATTCCGTTTCAATAATTTGGACTTGGGAAATATTAACGGACTTCCCAGACTTCTTGACATGGGCCAATGTAACGATGCTTACTCGGCTATTCAAGTTGCTCTTGCTTTGAGTGAAGCGTTCAAGTGTGGAGTTAATGATTTGCCGTTAAGTCTTGTTCTCTCATGGTATGAACAGAAGGCTGTATGTATTTTGCTGACGTTATTATCGCTTGGGATTAAGAATATTCGCTTGGGTCCGACGCTTCCGGCTTTTGTCTCGCCTAATGTGTTGAAGTATCTTGTTGAGAATTTCAATATTGCTCCTATTACGACACCTGAGAAGGATTTAGCGGATATTTTGAAGGCATAAGTTTTGCAGCGAAATAAATTTTTTAACCCGTATGTGCAAGTTTATTAGGCCTGTGCGTGCGGGTAATTTTTTGTAATTAGAGCTAAAGATGAAATGGAAAAATGAGCAAAAAAAAATGGAGGCGGCACCCAGATTCGAACTGGGGGTAAAGGATTTGCAGTCCTCTGCCTTACCACTTGGCTATACCGCCTTGAACAAGCAATAATTTTAGTAATTTATCGCTCATTCGTCAAGTTTTATTTTTACATACCTAATTTTACTTGTATACTGAATGAAAAATTTTACCTCGTATCGATAATCTCAAGTTCTCCTGCACAGTCTCGATGACTTCATGAGGCTTTGACTTTGGAATTTTGCTTTCACTTTTCTTATAGCCCACATGAACTTTTTGCAATCTAGGCCAATTTTCCTTATTCATATCATGTTTTAGCTTCAGTAACACTAAGAATTATTCACTTTTTCTTTTTTCCCAAATGAACTTTCTTCGCAGTCTCGGCTAATTTCTTCTTCATAGTCTCGACAACTTCAGGCGCTTTCACCTCAGGAATTTTTCTCACGGATTCCCCGCTGCCAATTAAAATTGCTATTGGATGCATAACAGGAATATTCTCGCAGATAATTTTTATGATTGAGATTATCGGTGTCGACAACAAAGCTCCAGGAATGCCCCAGATTGTGCCCCATAATAATAATGATAATAATATCACAACAGGACTTACCCCTAACTTATCGCCCATAACTTTCGGAGTGATAATATTTCCGATTGTAACCTGAATTGCCGTGAGTGAGACAAGTACAAGAAGCGGCGTGAAAAATCCCGGCGAAAACTGAATTATTGCCATGATTACGGGCGGAAATGTCGCGATTATTGAGCCTACTGTCGGAATAAAATTCAGCAGGAACGTCAAAACTCCCCAGCCTGCCGCTAATCTCACGTCAAGTACTGTAAGCACAAGCCAAGCACATACTCCTGTTGCGAAGCTGATTAAAGTCAACGCGCTTAAATATTGGCTGACCTGTTCGGAAATAGTCGAGAGAATTTTCTTCACACGCTGAGAATTTTTCCCGAAGGCCTTATCGATTTTCTCGTCAAGATACGGAGCTTCTACGAGCATGAACATCAAGAATACGAACGTCATTACGAATTTGCTCGCGAAAGTTACGACCATTGACGATATGCTTCGGATATTATCTCGTAACATTCCAGTGAGATTAAAGCTCTTGAGTGTGTCCTGTGAAATCCCTAAAATTTCCATGACATGCATAATCCATTCAAGCAATTTATCAGAATAAGCATCAAGTACATGGCTGAACTCCGCGAATTGAGCCGCTAAAAACTTGAAGCCTGCAAGCCCGATTATCGTCAAGACAGCGAAGACTAAAGCGACGCTCCACCAAGCATTAAATCTCAGAGTTTTAGCAATTTTTATGACCGGCCTTAACATCTGGAGAATGAACCAAGCGATTACGAGGGGAATGAACACGTTACTGGCAACATGAAGAACTGAACATAAAACGACAGCTGAGAGAAAACAGAGAAGGCCTAGAAGAATTTTCATTAAGGATTATTCATCTCCTGTTTCATTATGGGAAATTTGGAATATTATAACGCAACAAAAAAGCCCCCGCCCATTTTCACAGGCAGGAGCATAAATATTCATCGTGAAAAAAATTACTTAAGCTCTGAGAAGTACTTAATCGTTCTTACCATCTGGCTTGTGTAAGAATTTTCGTTGTCATACCATGAAACTACCTGAACAAGCGTCTTGTCAGCTCCGACCGGCTTGCACTTCGTCTGTGTTGCGTCGAAGATTGAACCTGCTGTGCTGTCGATGATGTCCGAAGAAACGATCTCGTCAGTGTTGTATTCGAAGCTCTCGGTCTCTTCCTTCTTCATCTGCTCGTTAACCTGCTCTTTTGTCCATGTGCCTTCGACTACTGCGTCAAGAATTGTCGTTGAACCCGTGGGAGTCGGAACTCTCTGAGCTGCTCCGTCAAGTTTGCCGGCCAATTCAGGAATAACAAGTCCGATAGCTTTTGCAGCACCTGTTGAGTTCGGAACGATATTGCAAGCTGCAGCACGTGCTCTGCGTAAATCACCTTTGCGATGAGGACCGTCAAGAATCATCTGGTCGCCGGTGTAAGCGTGTACTGTCGTCATGAAGCCTGAAACGATAGGAGCTAAATCATTAAGAGCTTTAGCCATAGGAGCAAGGCAGTTCGTCGTGCATGATGCGGCTGAAATAATCGTGTCCGTCGGCTTAAGTGTCTTATGGTTTACGTTGAAGACGATCGTCGGAAGGTCATTGCCGGCAGGAGCAGAAATTACGACTTTGCGGGCACCAGCTTTAATGTGAGCTTCAGCTTTGTCCTTCTTCGTGTAGAAGCCTGAGCACTCAAGAACTACGTCAACTTTGAGCTCGCCCCAAGGAAGATTTGCGGCATCTTTCTCCTCGTAAATCTTAATCGTCTTGCCGTCTACTGTGATTGTGCGTTCCTCGTCGTTGAAGTCTACTTTCTTGTTATAGCGTCCATGTGTCGTGTCATACTTAAGAAGATGAGCAAGCATTTTCGGTGCAATGAGGTCATTAATCGCGACGACTTCGTAGCCCTCCGCGTCGAACATCTGACGGAAAGCAAGGCGGCCAATTCTCCCGAAGCCGTTAATAGCAACTCGTACAGCCATAATAAATTCCTCCAATTTGTGAAAAGTTTGAATGAATATAAGTATTATACAACATACAATACAATTTATGCGCACAAAAAAAAGACCCGGACGTTTTATCCGGATCCTTCTGGGTTGGAGTTTTATTTTTAACCTTGAAGCAAACTGAGTACTGATTGCGGAAGCTGATTTGCCTGAGCGAGCATTGATGTGCCGGACTGGTTGAGGATTTGCAGTTTCACAAATTCCATCATCGTAGCGGCCATGTCTGCGTCTCTGATTCTGGACTCTGCTGCCGTCAAGTTCGTCATCGTCGTGGTCAAGTTCTCGCTGGTGTACTCTAAAGCGTTCTGATAAGCTCCGATTTTCGCACGCTGGCTTGATACTGTGTTGATTGCCGCGTCGATTATGCCGATAGCCTTCGAAGCTGATTCTCTCGTCGAAACGTTGATTGCATTAACTCCGAGTGCTCCTGATGACATATCGCCGATATCAATAGCAATGTCCTCACCCTCGTTAGCGCCGATCTGGAACACCGTAGAGCTGTCAACGATGTGGATAATTGCCTCGTAAGACGTATCATCAGGCTGAAGTATGAAGTTCTTCTCCTCGTCACTCCATACAGCTTTGACATTGGCCATAGCGTCGAACTCGATATCAACGTTCGGATGAAGCACGCCGATTAAGCGATTATCTGCAACTTTAATATTCGTCGCAATCGGAGTTCCTGAGTGAGCGTCATAAATAGAAGCCCTGAACGCAGGAGTTGAGCTTTCTTTTACGACGTTGAGAGCGAATGTATTGATTAAATCCTCGTCGCCGCTGAATGTTAAATTGCCCTTGTCGCCAGGAAGAATTGACCTGAACATGAACGTTCCGCCGACCGTCTCAAGTCCCTGATCATCAGCTGCAGTCTTCTCTACGAACGTGCAGAACTTGCTTGCTCCATCGCCTGTTACGTATTCAGCCTGACCGAGTTCAGTTCCGATTGCATAATTGAACTTGTTCTTTAACTCGTTGATCGTGTCAGTCGCGTAAAGTGTAACAGTTGCAGTCTTGCCGTCGCCCTGAGAGATCGTGATCGTCTGCGGAGTTTCAAGCATGAATACACCTGACGAGTTCCAGAATGTATTAAGATCGCGTAATTTCGTGTCGCCTGTTGCAGTCTTGCCGATGTAAGCTGCCGTGAATGAAGCTAATTTATCGTCATCCGCCGATGTATAATTTGCAAAGTCGCTGTTAGTCGTAAGGATTATATCGCCCTCATAGACTGTTCCGTTTTCGCCGTTGAGATAGAAATTGCGTAAATGAATTTCTTTATTGGCCGTCGGAGCTGTCGAACTCGTGTCAATTGCGAAGTCAACCGTTCCGCCTGCTGTGAAGTATCCCATTTGTATGGCCAATTTTGATCCTGCGTTGCTGTAACCTGAATATCAGCTCCCGTTGCAGCAGAAGTTACATCAGCCTTAAAGTTATAGACAAATTTATCGCCAACGCTGACATTGGCAAGCTGGGTTACATCAAGTGACATTGAAAGCGCACTGGCTGTGACATTATCGTCTGAGTCTAAAGTGTCATCACCAATTCCGAGTTTTCCTCCAAGATAAGTTGTAGCACCGGTGACTACTATGTTATCCTCAAGATAATTTTCAACGGTACCGGTTGTAGTCAAAACGTTCGATCTCGCTTTTAACGTTACGCTGTCCGTTCCTACTGCTGTTACTTCAAAGAGTACACTTGCGTTGTTAGCTCCTTCCTCAACATCAGTACCAAAAACAGCACCTAAATCTACATCTTCACTGTCAGAAGGAACAGCTACAGTAAATTTTTCATCTTCATCAAGAGTCTTGAAGCCGTATGCGCCTACAATTGTTGCTTCTGCACTTGCTTCGGAGTCTTCTGCTGTAACTTCATAAACGCCTGCTGGAAGACTATCTACCGTTGTTTTAGTGATTCCGACTTCTGAGTTCAGAGTAACATCCGTTATCACGTTTGGGTGCTTTATCGTCATGATTGAGGACTTCTGCACTTGGCCTTTGCCTGCCTGACTGGGATCAACCTTCACGCTGATTCTGTAGTTGCCCTCAAAAGATTTCTTCTGTCCGAACTGGTCTATCGACCTCAATGAACCTTTCACATACGCCTTCACGTTCAGGTTGCTCGTGGTGGTGATGCCTGCACTCGATCCGTCAAGCAGCCTCTTCTTGTTGAACTGCGTTGTATTCGCGATTCTGTCTATCTGGTCAGCAAGCTGGTCAATCTCTAACTGAATATAGCTCCTGTCCTGACTGGTCAAAGTGTCGTTGCTGGCCTGCACTGCAAGCTCGCGCATTCTCTGGAGCATTGAGTTAGTTTCTCCGAGTGCTCCTTCTGCCACCTGAAGCATTGATGTCGCGTCCTGAGTGTTCCTGATGGCTATCTCAAGGCCGGAAATCTGGGAGCGCATTTTCTCGCTGATTGCAAACCCTGCTGCGTCATCTGCGGCTGAGTTTATGCGCAAACCGGTCGATAGTTTCTGAATGGTCTTCTCCATCGCGGTGTTCGTGCTGTTGAGAGCATTGTACGCGGTGAGAGCCGGTATGTTGTGATAAATCCTCATGTTTTTAGCCTCCTGCAAACGGGATTCTTTTGTGAATAATCCTCGTCTCTCAATATATTTATCGTTGAAAATTCGTGGTAAAGGTTTTGTGTTGCAGTCCCTTGCAATAAATCGGCTTCCGTGCCCTCACGTGATATTTATCGGTCTCAGCGGAATAGACTTTAATTTTGCTGAAAAGGTGTGTAAGATTTGACAAACCCGCAAATTCTGATATTATACTCTGCGTTTTGCTTTTGGGTGGTTAGTTCAGAGGTAGAACGCTTCCTTGACACGGAAGAGGTCAGAAGTTCGATTCTTCTATCCCCCACCATTCATAAGAAGATTACAGCTCCGAAA
>CAJOGG010000122.1:6847-8339 GCA_905234205.1 uncultured Synergistales bacterium
TTCTAATAATTGTTCAGAATCACTCATCAGCCACTCGTCCAGTAGGCCGGTAACTTGTGCCTTTTGGTCTTCGGACATGTCTCCAATCCTGACCACATGGGACAGCGGAGTCGTGAAGATATGCACGTTCGGGTTATCGTCTACGTCCGGAAGCCTCACGAAGTACCACGGATCAGAACTGCCGTAAATCATTATCACATTGCTCTGCGTAGTGTGAGTCCAGTTCAGCATTTCGTTGCGCAGATACGGGTCAAAGGTGAATAGTTTTTGCTGCTCCTCAGTGAAAAACATGCGAGCCATAAAATTCTTCTCGTCCTCTTCCGTAGCAACTAAAGAGAGTCCTTCGCGTTCAACAGCCTCACGCAGATACTTGAACTTCATAGCATAATTTCCGTTTTCCGTAGCCATCTGCACAACATAAGGGAATTTGCTATCTTCATCAGTATCCACATCCTCAGAGAGCAGAGCCAGCATTGCCGCTAAATATTCTTCCTTTTCGTTCTGTGCAGTATCCGGGTCATCTTCGCGGGGCATGTTCAGAATCTTCTCATGTGCTGCAAATCCTGATCATACTGCCACTCTCCAGTATAGTGGTCTACAATCAGCATCTCGAAATCAAGTGATACCGTCCTGAATGGATACAGCTTTGCATCTTCTGACGACAATTTACGAGTCAAACGCGGCTGCAGGTAGTCCCTGTTTCTGACGGCTTCTACCTGAAACTCAAGCAGCATATCTCTGTAGGCTTTGGCCTGAGCTTCTCCGTAGCGATCCGCACCTATGGATGTGTACGCTGCATCTATGAACCTGCCGTCCCGTCACAGAACGGCGTAACGTAAGCTACATATGCATCCGCGTCATTCGGGTAGTAGTACGAGAACAGGTTAGTCATCTGGCCTCCCTTGCTGGCACCGGTGAATACCCATTTTCCGGAGAGTATGCTCTTGAGCTGCTCCATTATGCTGTGAAAGTCGTTAGCAGCGTTTTCGTCAGTCAGATATTCCCAAAGGGCTGCGGATCTTTTTGAGAGTCCTTCGGGTGCTGACTTGGCGAAGTATCTGTACTCTATGTTGATGTAGTTCCCGCTGTACATCTTTGCGAGTTCGTGCCTGTCGTCTCTAGTAAATCTGCTGTCTCTCAGAGCATACCCGCCTACGTTCACAACGTTCACAGCATCCCAGCCCATAAAGCCGATTTCTGCTCTCTGCAAAAATGTACCCATGTCCGGATTCTGCCAGTCTATAGGCTGCTCAAACCAGACTACATATTTTTCCGCAAAGACCTCGCCGCTCTGGACTATCTCGTCAATCGATACAACTCCCGGAAGCTCTGAAAGCCTCTCCCTGAATGCCGCAGCATACCCGGCCGGAACATATGCCCCGAACGCAATCACTGCCAGCACGGTCGCAAAAAGCTGGGTAAAAACCCGCAAAAATTTCCTGTTCATAAATTAACCGTTATCCTTTCTGGTTCATTACGTCCCTGATGTATG
>CAJOGG010000123.1 GCA_905234205.1 uncultured Synergistales bacterium
CGTTCAGAACATGGGCGCAACGTTTACACAATCCATGCTCGTTCGGGTGCTCGTCATATTTCCAGCAGCGTGGGCATTTCGTACCGGGGGCAAACTCGCCGGCAACTTCAAAGCCTGTTTCAGCGTCGTTAAACTTTCGCTCAAGCGTCAACTCGTTAACCCATTCGAACTTTGACACGATTACTATATCCGCTAACTCTTCAACAGTGAATGACTCCGCCAACTTTTTAAGCGCGTCAGATTTCTTGACCTGCACACTTGCTTCAAGGGAAGTACCGATAACTTTATCTGCCCTCATTGTCTCAAGCATACGGCTAACGGCACTCTTTAGACTCTCTGCTTCGCTCCATAAGCTATTAAGCTCGTCATTAAGGCGTGAAGAATCCTGTTTCGGGAAGTCCGACAAGAATACACTCTCCGGCAAAGTCTCATCAATCCCGCGCATTTCCTGCCAAATTTCCTCGGCTGTGAAGCTCAATAACGGTGCTAACATTCGAGTCAAGCATGAGAGTATCTCCCACATAGCTGTTTGTGCACTGCGACGAGTCTTGGAGTTCTTGGTCTCAACGTATAATCTATCCTTGCTTATATCCAGATAGAACGCGCTTAACTCATTCACGCAGAACGAATGAATCAATGATACTGGCACATGAAATTCATAAGCTTCGAATGCATCGTAGACTCTCGCAATGATCCTGTGAAGGCGGTCAAGAATCCATTTATCCATTGAGAATAATTCATCGTAGCTCAAAGAGTTTTCGCCGGGTTTGAAGTCGTGAAGGTTACCTAATAAGAATCGCGCAGTGTTTCTGATTCGCCTGTAGGTCTCGGATAACGTTTTGAGAATCTGCTTTGAGATTCTTACGTCGTTGCGATAATCAGTTGACGCTGCCCACAACCTCAATATATCCGCGCCGAACTCGTTAATAACTTCCTGAGGGGCTGTGGTGTTGCCTAGAGACTTTGACATTTTGCGGCCTTCTCCGTCTAGCGTGAACCCGTGAGTCAAAACTTGCATATATGGAGCTTGGCCCTTGATAGCTATTGCTGTGAGTAATGATGACTGGAACCACCCGCGGTGTTGATCGCTTCCCTCAAGGTACATACTGGCAGGCCAATTAAGCCCGAAGTTATCATTCAAGACCGACATATGAGACACGCCCGAGTCAAACCATACGTCAAGAATATTGCTATCCTTCTCAACGTTATGTGAGCCACAATGATCGCAGCACGCCTTATCCCCGAACAAACTTTCAAGGCTTTCACGCCACCATATGCTTGTTCCGTCGGGAGAGTCTTTGACTTTTTCGGCTAACGTTCTGATTCTGTCAGGAGTGAGTGTAAATTGTCCGCAGTCCTTACAGTGAATCGCAGGCACAGGAACGCCCCAAACTCTTTGACGGCTAATGCACCAATCTGAACGTGAGCTTACCATGTTGAATATTCTGTCGTGGCCCCATTCCGGAATCCATTTAATCTCGTTGTCTATCGCGTTTAGTGCTTTGTCCTTGAATTTCGCTACGTTGATGAACCATTGGTCAGTTGCACGGAAGATTACGGGCTTCTTACATCTCCAACAATGCGGGTAACTGTGTTTGATTTTTCCTAGGCCAAGCAGTCTCCCTTTCTCCTTGATTAACTCAAGAGCTTTTTTGCCGCCTTCGTCCAACGACATTCCACCGACTAACGCTAAATCTTTATCGAAATAGCCTGCGTGATCAACAGAGCTGTAAACTTTTAGGCCATACCTAACGCCTGTTTCATAGTCTTCAACTCCATGCCCTGGGGAAGTGTGTACGCAGCCAGTTCCTGTTTCAAGTTCAACATAATCAGCCAATACCACAAGTAATTCATGCTCAAAGAATGGGTGAAGAGGTTTTAAGTTTTCGAGGTCAGCTCCCTTTACGATCTTGAAGGCATCACCGAAATTCAAGCCAGTCTCTTTTGCTACGGAGTCTTTGAGAGCATTAGCCATTATGTATACTTTTCCGTCAATCTCATAGAATCCGTAATCATAGCGTGGGTGAACAGCTACAGCAGCACTTGAAGGAAGAGTCCAAGGCGTTGTTGTCCAAATTACAATGTATGTGTCTTTGCCAGCAAGTTCGGGAAATTTCTCTGCGATTTTCGGCAACGGGTAAGCAACGTAAACCGATGGTGAATCCTCGTCCCAGTATTCAATCTCTCCGGCGGCCAAGGCTGTCTGACAATCTGTGCACCAATAAACCGGTTTTAATCCCCTGTAAATTAAATCCTGGTTTACCATGTCTGCAAACGCGTGTAACTCTAAATGCTCAAACGCTGGATCAAGAGTTATATACGGATGTTCCCATTCGCCAAGGACTCCCAAACGCTTAAACTCTTCACGCTGAACATCAAGGTAATGTAAAGCTGTCTCCTTACATTTTTTGCGAAGCTCAACAGGATCGACGCCCGTACCATGTTTCGATAAGCCACCGTCTTTCAAAGCTCTTAACTCAATCGGAAGTCCGTGTGTATCCCAACCAGGAACATAAGGTGTATAACGCCCGGTCATGGTCTTTGATTTAACGATGAAGTCCTTCAGAATTTTGTTGAAAGCTGTGCCAATGTGAATATCTCCGTTTGCATAAGGTGGGCCATCATGAAGTTCGAAGCGTTCTTGTGAGTCTTGTCGTGCGTGTAAAGCTTTGTGATAAATGTCGTGTGAGTGCCAGAACTCAAGAAAACCTGGTTCACGTTTAGCAAGGTTAGCACGCATAGGGAAATTAGTTACTGGTAAATTCAAAGTGTCCTTATAATCTTTGCTATCCATTAAAAGTTTTAGCCTCCTGTTAAAATATTCTGGTTATACTATCACAAATTCATAAAGGAGAATGTTTTGCGTGAGAAAAATTTTGCTGGCATTAATGATTCTTGCTGTTGCCTGTGGAGTAGCTTATGCTGTGTCAAATAGTGCTGATGCCTTTATGTCATTGCCATGGGGGCATACATTCGCGCGAACTCAAAGGCGTATGGAGAACAGCGGAGCGACCACTGTAACTCCCCGTAAGGAATCGCTAACTATGCAGGGCTATTTTGAGGGCTATCAAGCTACATTCATATTCGGCTTTTACAAGAATAAATTACTCAACGCTAAATCAGTTTATCTCAAGAGCATGGGAGATTTGGAGAAAGATAGACAATTCTACGAGGCACTCCGAAAAGCTTATAATGTTGAATATGGTTCAACTGGCGAAACTCCAACAGCAAGCACAAGGTATTCAGGCAAGATAGCTTTACAAAACGTCTGGACTCCGAACAGATACACGACTATAACATTAGCTTACAATCCCGAAGCCTCAAAACGATTCCCTGGAAATTCTTTGAGCGATCGATTTGTGCAGATTATATACAAGTACAACAAATGGGACTGATAAAATGAAGCGCTTAATTTTACTCGTGATATTACTTTGCTTACAATCAAGACAAGCCCAAGCATTCCTCACTGACTCGAAGACTATCAAATTCACGTTTGAGATCATTAACATTGCTGACTATTGGGACAACGCTTCCGGCGACAAGGATAACCCTTTTATAATTCAGGATAGCGCGGGCCTTGACTTAATCCGTAAATACTTGTTCACGTTAAATAGCGATGATGTAGAACAAAAATATTTCAAGCTGTCAGGAGATATTGAATACGAGAGCGAGGACAATTTCATTCCCATAGGCACAGAAGAACAACCATTTCGCGGCGTGTTCGACGGGAATAATTACAGGATCAATGGCATAAACTACAGCGGCGATTCTCAATATGTTGGGCTATTCGGCTACGTCAGTGAAAGCTCAATACAAAATATCAGGCTTGAAAATTTCGCGTTTGAGAGCAATTCTGATGGCGCATTCGTTGGAAGCATAGCAGGTTTTATTTCAGGGGATAACATTCTTGATTGTGTTGTAATTAGCGGAAGTGTGCTAGCTCCAAAAGGAACCGCAGGAGAACTCGTAGGCGCGGCTGGGGAAAATGTGTTGCTTGAAAATTGCTCTTGCTTTGACGTAAACGTATCAGGCGCAATAATCGAACAATACGAAGACACTATTGACGTTATAAGCGAGGACTTAACAAGTGACGATAGGACTATCAATTTCGGGAATACATTCACCATTTCTTCAGATGAAGACGTAAAGGAAATCACCGAAACTCATTCATCAATCAGGACTCTTAGAATCAGAGACAACAAATTTTTGACAAGGCTTAATCTCTCTGGGAGCACTGTTGAAATAATCGATGTGGGCGGCTGTGAAAATCTTGAAGAAGTGAACGTTGAAGAGTGTAAATTACTTGAATATCTTGACGTTAGCAATACTAAGCTTAAAACTTTGAACTTACAAGGCTGCGAAAGGTTACGAGTATTAATTTGTTCTTCATGCGATTTAGTGGATTTGAATGTAAATGGTTGCGAGTTGCTTGAGAATGTTGACTTCACTAATAATAGCTTAACACGATTCGATGCCTCAATGCTTACACACCTTGAGAGCCTTGACTACGAGAATCAGCACTTGGAAATTATGTTAAGGGCCAAAGAATTTAACGTACTTGATATATTGTTCAGCAGTTCCAGTGACGTCGATACAAATGAAGTGGCAAACGTGAAAGAGCTTAAAGCCTTTGATGAAAACGGTAACGAGCTTGAAGTTAGCTATGACGATGAAACAGGCGATGTAATACTATCTGAAGAGCCTAGCGAGATTAGCTACAAGTACATAACAGGTTTCAAAAATATCAGCATGAACGTGAAAGTTTCAATGAGTAACAGAGGCTGTAATATAAACTCTTTGCCGTTCTTAGTTGTAGTCAGTTTTTGTTTAATAAATTTTTTGCGAGCGCGATATTTCCGAAAAAGTTCACATGTAAGTAAGAAGCTAGTATATTTCCGTTAGCGTATCCACCGAAATATTTAGATCCTGTTTTAGGTCGAGTTAATTCAAACGCGCAAGTGTTTTCATGAAATTCAGGTTCGACTCGTGAGTAATGGAACTCGTGTCCACGAATCAACGTATCTTTCCCGCAAATTATGTTGTCTCGCA
>CAJOGG010000124.1 GCA_905234205.1 uncultured Synergistales bacterium
GACGGCACTTGGAAATTAAGCGAAACTCAAGGCGGTGGCTGTTTAGCTATTGACTCCAAGATTACTTCCGCTGTTATTCCAGACGCAGTGTCAATATACTTCAAAGATACCAAGGAAGACAAAGCCTCCTTAACAAGCACTCTGTCATCTTATTATTCTCTGTACATGAAGACTTCAAACAACGTGAGTAATGAGGAAGCATCGTTATTGCAGACTATTAATCCGGCCAGCGAAGGGACGTTGACACAAATAGGCGACAACACATATAAATTCACGGAAGAAAACGGCAATGAAGCTATTATATTTATTGAGAATACCGATGAAATTTTTGTGTTCACGACAGAGAGCGGGGACGAGACTGGACAAAGTTGCATATTTTTACCGTTAAAGAAAGTCTCCTTTGACCTTGGCGCGGCACTGAAGAAAACTTGGACTGCTTATAGTGGCGGTGGTTATTCGGACTTTGCCAGCATGGATAATCCAGAGAATGACCCTGCGACTGACTTCCTCAAGATACTTGGCATTTTCTCATATACGTTGCAATATGCCACAATGAATTTTACTGACGTAACTACAAATGATGATGGAGCAAACACAGTAACTTTTGGGATTGCCTCTTCCTTCTTGTGTACGAACGATTTTATTAGCGTGCTCCTTGATTATGCCGGGTTACCTGAAGAGACTATGTCTATGCCTATCACGAGTACGATAAACAAAGCTACTATTGCAAATTCCGGAAATTTTTTGCGTTTCATAGATAGCGAAGGCATAATTTATGATCTCTCATTTATTTCGGATACAGAAGCATTTCTTGCGATTGATGAAACTGGACCAGAGACAGGATACAACAGACTTGTCTTGAGATTGAGAGCAGAATAAACGTTCTGTGATTAAGCGATAAAGCTCCCTGTAGTCGTTTTGGCTGCGGGGAATTTTTTTAGCTAAATCAGGGTATAATTCTCGAATTACTTAACAAGGAGGAATTAATTTGTTATGGATATAACTTATTTGTTATGGCTTCAGGATTTCAGAAACAGTATCAACGACGCTTGGACGCCATTTATGGAATGGATTTCACTTTTCGGAGTGAGAGCGATACTTCTTTTGCCAGTATTTGTGTATTGGTGCATTAATAAGCGCAAGGGGTTATTTATACTCTTTGCATGGAAATTAAGCCAAACTATTAACGCTATCGTGAAATTAACGGCTTGTGTATATCGTCCTTGGGTTCGCGACGTCCGGCTGGCGATGCTATAAAGACGGCTGGTGGCTATTCGTTCCCAAGTGGTCATACAATGATGGCGACTCCCATATATGGCGGCTTGGCTGTGAGTTTTAAGAACAAGTTGTTGCGAGTCTTATTCGTTGCAGGGATTCTAGTAACAATGTTCTCACGAAATTATTTAGGCGTTCATACTCCACAAGATGTTGTTGTTGGGTTAGTGCTTGGTTGTTTGTCTATATACATTGCGCAAAAGGCCTTGGATTATCTTGACAGCCACCCCGAGAAGGATATTCTGGTTATGGTTTTATGTGCAGTTGCTGGAATTGGGACGCTTATTTACGTTACATACAAGCCTTACCCTATGGATTACGTTGACGGGAAATTGTTGGTTGACCCGGTTAAAATGCAAATTGACTCTTGGGGAGACGCTGGAGGCTTTGCTGCGTTTGCGTTGATGTGGTTCATTGAGAGTCGCTTTGTGAAATTCACTCCGACCGGCTGGAACGTTAAGGGTGTCGTGCTTTGCGTAATAGGGTTAATCCCACTTTACTGGGCAGTTGATAATCTTAGAGGAGTAATCAGTCCGGCATTAGGTCAACACGTGGGCAAACTGGCGGCACAATCTTTGATGCTGTTCTATATTATGGTGGTGTGGCCATTAGTTCTGAAAATGTTTGCTAGAAAATCTTGATTACGCTAAAATATCCATTAATGCGAACAAGCCCCCGTTCGTAGTATGTTATTAGGAGGAAGAAATTTATCATGACGGGCAGCAGCTCATACTTGGCAAAACCCGGCCAGGTCGAACGAAAATGGTACGTTATTGATGCGCAGGATAGATCACTTGGACGTCTTGCAGCAGTTATATCAAGAATATTGACAGGCAAAAACAAGCCTACATATACACCTCATGTTGATACAGGCGATTATGTTATCGTTATCAATGCCGAGAAAGTTAAACTCACTGGACATAAAGCAGAGCAGTCAACTTGGCATTATCATTCAGGGCACCCTGGCGGCTATAAGTCAACACCGTGGGGAATACTCGTAAAGACAAAACCCGAAGCGTTATTCCATCATGTAGTCAAAGGAATGCTCCCAAGAAACAGACTGAAATACGCAAGCAAGTTGAAAGTTTATGCAGGGCCTTCACATCCACATGCAGCACAGAACCCTGTAACCCTTGAGATTTAACACTAGGAGGAAAATAAATCATGGCAGACGATAAGTATACATGGGGAACAGGACGCAGAAAGAACGCTTTAGCCCGCGTAAGAATTTGCATGGGAACCGGTGAAGTTAAGATCAATAATCGTACAGTTGAGGAATATTTCCCGCGTTTACTGTGGCAGTCACAAGTTTATCAGGCTCTCAAGACGGCTGGTGTTGAGGGACGCGTTGACGTGTTCGTTAATGCTTCAGGCGGTGGCTTAACAGGTCAGGCCGGAGCGGTTAAGCTTGGCATAGCACGTGCATTAATCAAGATGAACCCAGATTTACGTCCCGCACTCAAGAAGGAAGGATTATTGACCAGAGATCCGAGAATGGTTGAGCGTAAGAAATTCGGCCAAAAAGGCGCAAGAGGAAAGAGACAGTTCTCAAAGCGTTAATCGCGTCAAGACATTCAGGAAAATACATTCCCCTATCTATTACGGTAGGGGATTTTTTGTAACAACAATAAACTATGCTGCCAACCTTTAGGCCACTCTAAGCCCTTGCTAAAGTTTTGCTTTAGAGTAAACATGTTATATGACACATTCCGCGGGCGTGTAATATTTCCGATCAAGGACATAACAGGGAGAATTGTAGCTTTTGGTGGCCGATTGATTGACGGTGAAGGCGCGAAGTACATTAATAGCTCTGACAGCAAATTATTCAACAAGCGCAGAAATTTATACTTGCTGAACGCAGCCAAGAACGCTATTCACGACAAGAAACGCTCTATCTTGGTTGAGGAGTGCATGGACGCGATAAGGTTACACAAATGCGGATTTACGGAGGCTGTAGCGTCGTGCGGAACATCATTAACGCCAGAACAGGCTTCGCTGCTATCTCGTTATGCAGACCGTTGCTATATCTGCTATGACAACGATAAGGCAGGCCAGAACGCTACGTTACGAAGCATGTATGTGTTAGCTCAAAATGGAATTAATGTTCAACTGTTCAAACTTTTTAAGGGTAAAGACCCCGATGAATTTTTGAGTACGAACCCTCCAGAAAGTTTTGAAGAATTGCTGAAGCTTGCGCGACCGTTAGTATTACACCATTTAGAAATTTTAACGCCAGCGATTCAAAATCAGGGCACGAGAAAATCAGCTTTGAGAGAATTATTTGCGAGCTTGTCACAACTAGATGTAGCTGAAGTTTTACAATACAAACTACAGTTAGCCGAAGTAACAGGAGTCCCGCCAAGTAAACTCGAAGAATATTTTTCGCGCAAAGTGACCAACAAGGAATTAACTGCCATGAGTACACCGCAGAATAATAGGCAAATTGAACAGCCGTTTGAAGCTGCGTTGTGTTCGTTGATGGCGAAATATTCTGAATGTAGGCTTGCATTGTTGAATGACAGACTGCTGAATATCGTTCACAATCCTACAGCGCAATTAGTGATTGACGGACTTTTGCACAACGGGGTAGATCAAATTAGATTGTGGCGTGACATTGGAGAATTTGAAGTGCTTTCGTTATTGGCGCGAGGTGAAGAAATTTGTTCACAGCTTGAAGGCATGAGCGTTATGGAAAAGTTGCAGAAAGTTTATCGGGTTTTATGCGCACGAACTGTAAACGGACGCATCAAATACATAATGGCCAAAATGCAGAAATCACAAGCAACCACGCAAGAATTATTAGAGTTGCAAAGGTTGAAGACGATGAGGCTATGAATAAATTCAATCACAATTTCACCAACGCGTGCGCACGGTTTAGCTTCTGGAATGCCGTAGTGGGTTATTTATTCGGCTTTGAGAAATTTCTGAACGAGCAGGACATGTTGACGAATGAGGACAAAGTGTCGTTAAGGAAGATTCATGAGCGTTTGTACGAATGCAGTGAAGAATCTAAGGCACGCCAAGAAATTTATCGCAACAAGATGAATTTGCTAATAGGAGGCGGACTATGAATTTATTGAGCGATGCAATAGACGGAATGAAGCGCGTGAGAAAGTCTTTCACAGTTGGTAAACATTACAACATTGCTGAAGCCACAAGGCGCAACACTGCTAAAGGAGAACATACGCTGATAGGTACGACTTGGAATAATGAATTAATTTTTGAGTATCAGGGCAAGCAGGGAATGCACCATTGTTTCAGGTCAGTGCTTGGTGGTTGGTCAAGGACGTACACGGACTATCAGCTTATAGGCAAGAAAATTCGGGAGGTGAACAATAATGGAATTAGTAACAACGCGAGAATTTAACGGGGTAGCGTTACAGTGCTATCGAGATGAAGTTAATCAAGAGGATTTTTGGGCGACACGAGAACAGATCGGGCAGTTGCTGGAGTATGCAGACCCGCGAGACGCAATAGCAAAAATTCACGCACGCAACAAAGAACGCTTAGACAAGTTTTCAGGTGTGGACAATTTGTCCACCCCTTCGGGGACTCAGCAAACAAGGATATACAACTTCAAGGGCTTGCTAGAAATTTGCCGTTATTCGAATCAACCGAAGGCGAACGCTGTTATAGATTTCCTGTGGGAGGTCGCAGACGAGATTCGGCAGAAAGGTCTGTATCTCTCACCACAGGCTAAAGAAAATTTCATTAGTAACCCTGATTTTATCATTAAGTTGTGTGAGGAGATCAAGGCCGAGCGTGCAAAGTCATTAGAGCTTCAAACGCAGAACAATGTATTAGCGGCACAAGTTGAATCCGACAAGCCCAAGGTAGCTTTCGCGGACGCAGTTGACTCTAGCAAGACCAGCATACTAATAGGAAGTCTAGCAAAGTTACTATGCCAGAACGGGATCAAAACTGGGCCAATAAAATTATTTGCATGGTTACGTGAACACGGTTATCTCATCAGTTGTAAGGGCGAACGCTGGAATCTTCCGAAGCAAATATACGTTGACCGCGGGATATTCGACTTGAAGACGACCGTTATACAAAACGCCGATGGCACAACGAAAATCACTCACACGACGAAAGTAACTGGTAAAGGCCAGATTTATTTCATCAACGGTTTTGTGAGTGGAAAGTTCAAAATTTAATGGAGGTTTAGACGATGTCAAAATTTACGCAAGAGCCATGGAGATTATTACCACCTGCTTTTCCCCATGCTCCATACACTATTCAAACGACAGTTCACGAAACAGGCCCTGGTTGTTGGGCTTGTGAGACTATAGCAAGCGTAGACAGTGAAGCCAACGGGCGATTAATAGTAGCTGCGCCGGATATGTACGAATTACTAAAACTTTGCATTGAAACACTTGATGAATATTTACCTATTGAATGTGGTGCGAGCAAAGTAAGTAAGAGGCTTTTAGCGCGAATCGACGGGGAGGAAGACAATGAGTGAGAAGTTGAAGACGTGCCCGTTCTGCGGATGTCATGCATATATATTTATAAATAACAAAAATTATTACCACGTCCAGTGTAACGTATGCGGGCATAGAATAATAGTTTACAAAATATTGGAGTTGTGCTGTAAAAGCGTGGAACAGGAGTGCGACCGATGACCAAGGCTAAAATCCCAACACATGAAGAACGCCTCGAAGCTACACGGCGCAAGATGGCTTTTCGGGAAATGATTAGACATTCTCATGAAGTACCAGCAGCACCAGGCGTACTTGAACACCCTGAACCAGAATTTGACGGTATACATTGCCTTGATTGTGGAAGCACTGATCTTGTACGTTGGGAAAGTTGTTATCGTTGCAGAAAATGCGGCTGGAGCAAATGTTAGGAGGAGAGATAGTGTGAGTATTTATACAGTAGTGACTACTATTGTCGTATTGATATTTTTCTGGGCAGTTTCACAGGAAAGTGCTATAGGTAACTTGATAAACGCAAAGGCAGATGAGATTCGTGC
>CAJOGG010000125.1 GCA_905234205.1 uncultured Synergistales bacterium
GAAAATCTACGCTACTGAATATCATTGCTGGAATGTTGACTCCAACTTCTGGACAAATTGTCCTTAAGTCAGAATGTTTAACGCAAATGAATGACGCAGAATTATCACGAATACGCAACGGAAAAATTGGCTTTATCCCTCAAGGAGCTTTCGGGCTTCCAAGTCTGAATGTTATCGAGAATATTTTGCTGCCGTTTTACTTGTACAATCATAGTGGCGACGGTGAAGGTTATGCGCGTTACTTGCTTGATAGATTCGGAATATCTGACCTTGCAGAAGCTTATCCGGCTGATTTGTCGGGAGGTGAATTGCGTCGTGCGTTAATAGCTCGTGCATTAATAAACCACCCTGAAATAATTATCGCTGATGAACCAGTTTCCGACCTTGATATAAATTCTGCTCGTGATGTCATGGAAATTTTTGCTGCGTTAAATTCTGAAGGCGTTACGTTGTTGATAGTTTCGCACGATCTTGAGAGTCTGAAATATGGCAAGAGCGTTTACACGATGAGTGAGGGGAAATTACTTGAGGGGAATGTACTTTACTGAAAATCAAAAGGGCAAAGCTATAATAACTCTGCCCTGTAGTATGTTATCAACGAATTTTTCTACGATACAGTGCAATAGTTACAAACGTCACTGCAACGATCATATATGGCGCAAAATTTGTATCACAGCCCATGCCCCCTAACAAGAGTGAAAGCAAAATTTTCCCGAGATAAAAGCTAAAAGGTTTTCCCGAGTTAAGAAATCCCACCATTAAGAACTCTTTGGCCCCAAATTTATTCATCTTCTTGCCCTGAAGTGTGAGTAATTCCCACGTGTTGATAAGTCCAAGAATGAAAGCAGGTTGAAATTGTTTATCACCTAATTCATCATCATTCAACCCGTAAAGCTTATAGTCTTTCGTATCCTTGTCCTTAACACTTTCAAATACGTCATCGTCCAGGGTAACGCGAACTACATAGTAACCGTCTTTGTCTGCGCTTAACGTCGGAAGATTTGCAATTATTTCGTGATTGTCATTCTTAACGTATTCTTTCATTGCTTCAGTGGGAGGAACTGGCTTGCCTATATAAATCTGGCTTAAGTATTTTAGTTCTGTAATATCAATACCAAGTTCATCGGCAATATTTTGGGCAAACGTGGCATCTAACCTATCGTTCGGATCATCTTCAGCAATATATTCGCCTCTTATGACTGACAATATCCCGGTGTTAATATTAGAAGGAAATAATTTCACTGCAAGGAAACAAGTTTTACTAGCCGGCACTCTGAATATACGATTAAATGATTCGTCAAGCATCACGTAAATACATCCAGAATGCTCATCTTGTTCAAAATTACTTTCCAGTGTAGATATATCTACTTTGAAGCCATCAACATCAATGCGCTCACCTTCAGAAACATCATCGCCGAAATAACATTGCACTACATAAACATCGTCCCCCGTGCCAGATTCAGTCAACGGTAATTTTGTTACTCCATGAAGTCCCCAGTTAGCCAAATTCCAGAAATCTAGGTTTCTGACAGTCCAGGTCTCCTCTAACGCAATATCGGCAAATGAATGAATTTGATCGACAGTCAAACCTGCCTGAGGCCATTCTGAAGCGATCTTACTCTTCATAGCGTCCGTCAATTCAAAATTCATATCATAGCTCCCGGCAAGACTGTAGACTTCAAAGTCTATTGGCAGTGCGTAGTCGGCAAAAGCCTGCGAACATATTGCAAAAAAGAAACTAAGCAGAACAAAAAACTTTTGCTTAATCATAAATTTTTCTCCTAGCAATTAAGCTTATCGCGACTAAAATCAATACAGAACTCAACCCAGCATTACAACCACTGCTACTACCATCGCTAATTTCGTTCTTTGTTGGTGAAGGCGTTGTCGAAGAAGACGAATTTGTTATGACAGCACCCTTAAAGGTTTGGCCGCTTGAAAGTTTTATTGCAAGATTGGCTTGTTTGCTCGGAGGCACTGTTTCAGTTTCCTTGTTATCGTCCCCAATGAAGGAATACTCAACCGGAGTTGTAGCACTTGTTACGACATAATCACTGCAATCGTACAGAGAGATTTTATCTCCAGATTTCACATCATCGCCAAATTTGCATGTCATAACGTAAGCACCATTAGCCGTAGCCTTCACTTCAGGAAGCGCATATAACAACGTCCAACCGCTTTCTTTAATAGCGTCGGTATCGTCTGTGCTAGGTTCCCAAGTTGTGCCAGTGGCTATTGATCCCAACGTATATACGTCCGAAGCCATTATGCCCGGAATTGCTTCTGTCATGGTTTTTATAAGGTCTGATGTCAGACTAATGTCAAGTTCATATTTAGTCTTATCATATTCCGGAAGAAGCAATATTCTTGAGTTAATAGAGAGCGTCACTTTCATTGTACGAGGAACTTCCGTTAAATCAGCCGAACCTGTATAGCCTAGATCATAATCGTACTCAAGGTGATGAAATCCTCCAGCAAAGAGAGCTATCCCAGCAGCCTCGTCAAATGAAGAATTGATCTCTCTATTTCCGCTATCATAACCCTTGAGATTAGATACGTTTTCAAGATTATCTCCAACGTAGTCTTTTAAGTTTACCTGCCACGGATATTCGCTGTTGTCTCTAGCTTCAGCTTTAAGATTAATTCTCTTGTTGTCGTAACACGCAAGAGTTTCCAAATCTTTGTTGTTGCTTAAGTCAAGTTCCACAAGTTCGTTGTAAGTACAATTGAAGTGACGTAACTTAGTGTTATTGCTAACGTCAATACTTTTTAAGAGACAACCTGACACGCCTAAAATTTCCAGATCTTTCAGCATACTGACATCGATACTCACAAGGAAACTACCCTCACATGATAAATATGTCAGCTTGGTATTCTTGCTAACGTCGAGTTCCGACAGGCCTGTACTATGTGCAGTAAGTTCTTCCAACTCGGTGTTGTTACTAAGGTCAAGTTCGCCAATGTGATCATTACTGCCACAATCGAGATTTACTAAAGCCAAGTTTTTGCTTACGTCCAACTCATGTAAATCGTTCTCAGAGCAGCCAAGATTTACGAGATCGCTATTGCTTGATACATCTAAGTTGGTCAAAGAGTTATTGCCGCAATAGACACCACTAAGCTTAGTATTAGCACTTATATCGAGCGTCGATAGCTGATTATTGTAACAGTAGAGCTCCTCTAAGTTCACACTTTTGCTTATGTCAAGGGCGGTCATGTTATTGTCATTGCACATAAGAATGCGTAAAGATGGATTATTCACTGTAAGTGTGTTGAGAGCATTGAAGGTACAGTCAAAGCTTGTAAGCTGTGTGTTTGCGCTTGTGTCAATTGTTGATAGTTGATTATAGGCACAGTAAAAAGCACTTAAGCTGGTACAACTTGTAATGTCAATTTCTTTCAAGTCGTTGCTAATGCATATTAAGTCGCTCAAGAAAAAGTTATTCAGCGTGAGAGTACTTATGTTATTGAGTGAACAGTTTAGGTAACTCAAATATTGGTTGTTGCTGATGTCGAGACTTACAAGCTTGTTTCTATTACAGTTCAAGCTGTATAAGTAGGCGTTATTTGTGAGTTCAAGCTCGGATATTTCGTTGCCAGAACATTCGAGAAGGAACAAATCTGGACACATACTCAAATCGAGCGTCAGTAGTTTGTTATCAGTACAATATAAACTGTCTAAAACTGGATTATTAGTGACATCGAGCTCGGATATTTCATTATGGGAACAATCAAGCGCTGATAAAGAAGTACATTTGCTAAGATCGATAGTCGTAAGCTTATTATTTGAGCAATCTAGCATGAGTTTATAGCTGTCGTCCTCAAAAAGCACATGCGCGTTTTTCGATCCAAGAGAAAGCGTCGTTAATTGGTTGTCCTGACAGAACAAAGTTGTTAGAAAACGCTGCCTAGTAACGTCTAGCGTGGTGAGCTTGTTATTACTGCAATCAAGGAATCCTAGATAGAGATTTTGACTTAGATCCAGTTCCGTAAGCTCATTGCCAGAACAATCTAATTCTCCCAAAGTTGTTACGTACTCGATACCCTTCAGGGATTTAATGCCGGCCCCCTTAACTGTAATTGAGAGTAGCGTATCTCCCAATTCGTCATCATCTAAGATGTTATCGCTATTTACATCAAGTTGAGCAGTAATGAAATTTCGAAAAGATTCATCTGGAAAGTGTTCCTCATCAATTGTTACCCCCCCCGAGCGCTAGAACAAATGCCGATAATCATCAGCACACACAAAAAAATAACAGGAAACTTTTTCACTGTAATAACTCCCTTCATTTGAAAATATGTGGATTTCGTAGTTGGGGGATATATTACCATAAAAGCTACCTGCTCCCAAAATGAATCAGGCAGCTTAATAAGGTCATTCTATTTACAACATTCTTTTATAATGTCAGCCGCTTTCTGTAATAAATCCATGGAAATATTCAACGCTGGTAAGAGTCTGATTCTATCCTTTGCTGTGAGGCATAACACGCCCTTTTCGATGCAAGCATTCACAACTTCAGAGGCTGGCTTTGTAGTTTTTAGGCCAATCATTAATCCCATGCCGCTAACTTTTTCAATGCCTTCTGCTCCTGTGAATGTGTCAAATAAATATTTGCTCTTCTCCCTGACTTCAGCTAATAATTTTTCGTCAATGCGTTCAAGAATGCTCACACCTGCTGCACAGCTCACGAGATTTCCGCCGAACGTTGAACCATTGTCGCCAGGCCCTAAAACGTTTTGAACTTTTTCGCCGAGTAGAGTAGCTCCGATTGGAAGTCCTCCCGCGAGTCCTTTGGCAGTTGTTACAACATCGGGCAGAATCCCGTAATTCATGTAGCTGTAAAGTTGCCCGCTTCTTCCGTTGCCAGTTTGAACTTCATCAACCAACAGCAATATATCTTTTTCCTTCACGTATTCAGCGAGTTTACACACGTAATCTTTATCAAGAGCTATGACTCCTCCTTCTCCTTGTACGCATTCGATCATAACAGCGGCGGTTTT
>CAJOGG010000126.1 GCA_905234205.1 uncultured Synergistales bacterium
CATAATTGATTTCTGCAACACCACAAGACTTTCAACGCTGGATTACTGGTTAAGTTCAACGTTTTTATTTGATTACCAGCACAATTCAAATAAATTAGCAAGGGAAACTTGCTTACGTCTATGCTGTCAAGAGCGTTAAATGAGCAATCAAGAATTTGAAGGTTTGTAAAATATTCGACTCCCTTCAGCGATTTGACGTTATATTTGCTCGTATATACAGGTATAAATATTCTGGTTGACTTATCTATATCATAGCTCACCTCAGTGTAACCACCAATATATATGGCCGTTACCGCTTCAAGCTCTTCATTACTCAGCAAATTATTTTTGTCAATGTCAAAACTCTTAACGTATTCACGAAAAGTACTATCAGGAAAAGTCGTGCCGTTAAGCACAACTTCTCCATATACTGGAAGACATGACAATAATAAGAGTCCTGACAACAAAACACAAATTTTCATATTCTTCATGATTTCCACCTCACTAATGCAAATATCTTGCTCTTCATTAGCATTACAAGTGTCGCAAAAACCATCACAAGCGCAGACATTCCTACGTTGCAGCCACCACCGCCAGAAGAATTACTGTTGTTATCAACATCATCGTTGGCATCAACATTATGTTTATCCGGGTTATCATCATCAATTTTGACATTGGGAACTGTACCTCCGGAGGAAGCAAATACCTTTATGGACGCGCCACACGATGCATCACGGACTCCTCCTTCTTCATAGAGTTGTTTACCGTCTTTCCAATCGCTAGACGCTGGCACAGCGTTTAGAACTTCAGCAAAATAGCTCTTTCCAGCTATCGTAATGGTATTAGAGCTTCTGATCTCTCCAGTGTCTTCAACAGCGCTTCTACCCTTATTTTTTCCATATTCGGAATCGTCGTTGATTTTAAGCATGACAGAAAAATAATCTCCGGCCATTACCTCAAGAGGTTCACTTAACGTTATTGTGTGATAACCCGCCATCTCAATCTTGCCCGAGTGAACTGCTTTTTCAGGAATACCGGGTCTTACTGGCTCATCATCGCTGCCAAGTTTATTTATATAAATTTCATAGCCAACGTTGTTATTTCTTGTATGGAATGATACTTCGTTGAGAGTTTCGTCATTATTTGCCCTGAAAATAGCGGCTGACCAGTTGTGAGGAATTGTATCTTTTGCTGAAATCGTATCATGCCCATAAATGGTATCCACTTTACTGTCTGCGGCGACATAAACTGCTGCATCACCTATTTTCTGTTCATAAGACAGCCAGAAGAAACCGTCTTCTCCTGCGCGTGTTCCATACGAATTTTTCGCCAGCCATGCACCGTTTGAACTAGGTCTTTCGTTGAAATTTTCGCGTGAATACTCATCGTCCCAACCTACTATAGATACGGCATGTCCAGAAGACTTATTTGAAGCATGATAAAAAGCTGTGAGTGCGTCGCCATGTCCTTTAGCATCATAACATATAGCTACAGCCCCATATTTCTTTATCATAGATTTAACTAGGTCTATGTTGTCGGCTGTAATTGCTCCCAGTCGGAAAAGTTCTTTGATCCTTAACGGGTGTGAATATTCCTCTGGTAGTTTACCGTCAGACAATATATCGCCGGAGTATAAGTTACCTAACTCAGATGTACGTGTATAGGGCATATCACTTTCAAACGCGGTTCCCGCACGGGCCAAGAAAGCTATTGCTGCAGTATTATCGCCACCGAAATTAAGCACGGGTTCGTTTTTCAGATAAGGATTCATTTCTGCTCGGTAATAATTTCTAGGATCCATGTATGTGTACCATGCCATATGAAGCTCTGATAAGTCGGGTACTGCCGTTCCGTATCCCTGATGAAGATAGCTGGTCTCGAGAGAACTAAGTGCTGCAAACGCCCAACATGTACGATAATCATGTGTCTGATTTCTTACGGGCGATACAGTTCCTCTGTCCCTTGGATCATATTTCGTATCCATGGCGGCAATTGAAATTTCAGAGAGCTGTGCTTCGGTGAACACTGGAGGATTAGAGACAAGATGTGAGTAATCCACTGGTTCAGGTATTGCACCACGAAATTCATCACCCAAATATGTCTCAGGCTTGGCTAAATAATTCTGATACTCTTTTGAATAAGGAGCAAATTCCGTTGGCTCTGGCTCCCATTCACAGATAAAACCGTATGGCCATATACTATAGCCAGGAGTTACGTCGCCGCTTTTATTTACTACAAGATTTCGAAAATATCTCTCAGAAATTAGAGTTTCTGCTGCATCTCCTGCTTTCAAATGCGAAATATCTTCTGAAACTTCCTCATTAAATACCTCATCAGTAACCCAGCGCCACCTGTTCTCTATATTGCCATAGCCTACCTTTTCACCGCCAATCCAGAATACTGACCAATAATAGCCCATAACCTCATTAGCCCTACGGCAAAGCTCTTTGAGCAACTCAATTTCTTCTTCGTCTGATACTGTGGCAAGATGACCACCGAGAGTTTCACAATATGCTTTTGCGTTCTCCCATCTCATTCCGTGCAAGAAGATTCGGTAAACGTGGTTATGTAAACTTAAAGACGTATAATCGTCCTCCATGATTGTTACGCCAAAGCTGACGTCTTTGTAACCAGTATCATATGTGTACCTGACCATTGAAGGGCTTTTTGCGAAACGTGCAACACCGTCACTATAAACAGCGTCAAATTCGTTATTGTTCTCATCGACTCCTCTTACACTTGAAGCTATAACGTTGGTGGTTTGACTGGAAGTCATGTAGCGATTGAAATCTACATAATAGGGATAGGACGTATTTTTATCGTCATGTTCAACAACACGATGACCAATTCGTTGTCCGTCTATCTTGCCAAGGGTAGCACTCACTGGAAGAATACCATTCAGATCAAGAGCCGAAAATTGATTGTCTGCGAATTCAACGTACCTCAAACTGGCATTATTTCTCGTATCAAGTTCTGTCAGGCTGTTGTCAGCACAATATAGTCGTTGTAATTTTCTATTATTGCTAATATCAAGCGTCTTCAGCCAATTCCAATTCGCTGAAAGTTCAGTAAGCTCTGTGCAGCCAGTTAAATTGAGATCTGAAATCTGGTTATTCGAACAACTCAGTGTTTGTAGTTTTGTACTGCTTCTTAAGTCAAGTTTGTTTATGCTGTTATAAGCACATTCAAGAATTACAAGCTCCGGTTTGTTGCTTAGCTCGAGTTCTGTCAGAGAGTTATAGCTACAGTTCAGTCTCCTTAAATTTTTGCTATCGTGAACATCAAGTTCTGAAAGCATGCCGGCACGAGTAAGACGTGTCTGACATTCAATAGATTCGAGATTATTACACTTGGAAGCGTTTATTTTAATCAGCGACCGGGAGTTTTTACAGTCCAGAGAAACCAGTGAAGTTAAACCACTCACATCAAGTTCTTGAAGGACATCAAGATCATGACAATATAATTCCCTTAATTTTGTGCAGCCATTGACGTTAATTTCTGTCAAATAATCATTGTTGTTACACCTTAAGTATGCTAGATTGCTATTTTTAGCTAAGTCGAGCGATGCTAAACTATTGTAAGCGCAATCAAGATACGTCAGCTTTGTGTTGTTGCTAACGTCAAGTGAGGTAAGTTCGTTTTCCCTACACTTGAATCGATTAAGCTCCGTGAGATACTCTATACCGGCTAGGGTTTCAAGGTTGTTCTCACTACACTCAAGATAGGTAAGCTTTGTGTTATTGCTAACATCAATCGAGGTAAGCTCGTTTCCACTGCAATCAAGACTCTCAAGTGCCGTCAGATATTCTATGCCTTTCAGAGATTTTATATGCAAGTTGTCTAATCCAGTCAATGACGTAATCGCAGCGATCTCACTAGAATTTAGTTTACCATCTTTATCACCAATGGTTAATTCACGAATAACGAGTATTTGTCGTAACGCGTTGTCTGGGAAATTTTCCGCAGTAATATCGACATCTGCCCATGCGCAAGAAACACTCAGACACATCAATAGCAATGAGCAAAGAAATTTCTTCATTTAAACATCTTCCCTTTCCGTATTTATGCAAATAAAAGCCCTCCGTTTTCCAGGAGAGCTTCTTTGTTGGTTGCTATTGCTTCTTCCCGAAGAATACGAGTCCAGACAACATGAGAGCAAGCGCGGACATTCCTGAATTACAACCGCCGCCTCCGCCGCCTAAACTGCCACTGTTCTTTGTATCATCGTTATTGCCCGTACCGTCGTTGGTGTTATCTGGATCATTACCTTCACCATCATCGTTAAGTGGAATAATAGCAATTGAGTCCCTAATCTCTGTGATTTGTTGGTCTGAAAACGTTGCACCATTCCCGACTGCAAATAAGCAGCAGTAATCTGTATGGATCTGCGGATTGTATTCCTTATCGAAGACAAATACATTACTGCTTCCGGTTTTATAATTATAAAGTCCATTTTGCAATTTTGTCTTATCAGATCCGTTGTCGTTGTCGAAAACCAGTCCTGTAATTTCTTCAAGTGTTCGGCCTTTCTTAGTTATTACCTGTGTCAGAAAAACGTCTGTCCCTGATACTGTCTTCCCGCTCAATCTACGGAATGTAACTTGATTACGATTCCTAGATACCAAGTAATCTCCAGGAATCTCTATACTAAGCTTATATTGTTTTTCAAACTCAATGTCGACACCCCATGCACTCGAAACAATCACACACATACACAATACTACCAAAAAGCACTTTTTCATGAAAATCGTCCCTTTCTGCAAAAATATAAAGCACACTAATACGGAAGCAAGTGAAAGTATTCCTGCGTTACAACCACCGCCACCACTTCCGCTATTGACCGAACCGTCTTTGTTGTTATTGTCAGTTTCCGCATCACTATCCTTAGTGCTAGTGCCCTTGTTCGCAACATACACGCCATATTCACCGGTGTTATTAAGTTCCGCGGAGGCCCAAACCTTTGTGGGAACTTTTGTGTAAGTTTTTCCGTCTGACCCCAACAATGTAGCTTC
>CAJOGG010000127.1 GCA_905234205.1 uncultured Synergistales bacterium
ATCGCGAGGCAGTACTAAGATCAGAGTCATAAACAATTCCGCGGCGGCTTGGCGAGATTTATCTATAGCTCCTTTGCAGTCAACACCATTTGAGAATAACGGAAAACTGTGGATTGATTCGTATAGTGCAATATCACTCTTTCAAAATTCTACAGGGTCAGGAGCGGCCAACAGATTACGCTTCAATCAAATTTCCCGCAATGTTGTTACAGCAAGGACACTTAGTGACGCAGATTTAGGAATTTTTCCACCGGAAGAAGAGCCTAAACCAGCCGTAACAGTCGCAGCTAATCCCTTGAAAACTTCTAATGCTGTCGTAATTCCTCCTGCTGTTGACAATGAAAGCAAGACCGAGCCTCAACCAGAACCAGTCGCACAAAAGCCCGTAACACCGCCATCAACACCTAAGCCAACAACGACGATAACAAAAACGTCATCTTCAACTTCAACGAATACCAAAAAGCAGCCTAAGTATGAAGCATTCAAGCTCAATGATTCTAAGACTGAAGCCGGAGAATATTATGATGGTGATGTTCAGAACATACGCTGGACTTCTCAAGAGGGAGAACACAAAAAAGTTCGTGCTGTGTTAATGGTTAATGCAAACGCTGAACCGCAAGTCTACATGGATAACAGGGAACTTCACGCGCTATTTTCCTCAAGCCTTGAACGTTTGGATAGTTTTAATTCACCTTATGAAAACGTAAAACTTGAGGCCAAGAAAAATTCCAAGGGCATTGATTTAGTTTTTAAGGTGGATAAAATCACTAAAGCCGAGAAGATCGTGTTGAATAATCCGCGCCGTATAGTTTTTGATTTCTTCTTCCCTGCTAATGTCAATATCGTGAAAGTTAATAGCGTTCCTCAAGTCGTAGCCTCAAAACCAACGCCGCCAGCTCCAGCTCCTACACCAAAGCCAGCAGCTATTCCAGCAGCAACAACGACTACTTTAACGCCAGCAGCAGCTCAAACTCAAACACAGCCACAAAATATTTTGGTTATCCCAATGAAGAAGGGCGCAAGGAAAACTATCGTTGTTGACCCTGGACACGGTGGTAAAGATCCAGGCGCTTCAGATAATGGCGTCACAGAGAAGAACGTTAATTTAGCAATAGGATTAGAGCTTCAGAAAGTTTTATTGGCGCGCGGCTATAACGTAATCATGACACGTAACACTGATGTTTATCTCAAGTTACAAGAACGTACGGACATTGCTAATAATGCAAACGCTGATTTATTCGTGAGCATTCACGTGAACGCATTACCCAACAAAAAATCCATGACGGGCTTTGAGATTTACATTATGGCTCTTCCGACTGATAAAGACGCTATGAACTTGGCCAAGATCGAAAATAGAGAGTACGTTGAGGGAAAAGGCCTTGATACTGAAAACGTAGATAGACGTACGGAAATGTTATTGCGAATTTTGGGCGACATGCAGCAGAACAATAAAATCAGTGAGAGCACAGAATTTGCAGCTTTGTATAATGCAGGTGTTAGAAATAGTTTGCCCATGAGAAGAGTAGCGCAGGCTCCGTTCTTTGTGTTACGCGGTGCGGGTATGCCGGCAGTGTTGCTTGAAACGGGATTTGTAACTAACGCGGCCGAGTCACAACTGCTAATGACACAGGCTTATCAGCAGAAAATTGCAAACGCTATGGCCGAAGGAATAATTAATTATTTGCGTTAAGGAGTGTGAAAAATTTGCCAACAGTAAGACGACAAAGCACTAACGAAACAACAACAACGTCAACACCAAGAGGTCGTGTTCAGGTACAACGATCAGTGGCAGGCGGAAGACGTAGGCAAGCTCAACAGGCAGCAATGAAAAGGCAACCTCGTCCCAAGCAGCATACTGAATATGATGAAGAGCCTAAATCAACACCGTTATTGCTGAAAATATTGTCGTGGCTGGGAGTTATATTGCTATGCTTCGTGCTTGGCTACCTTGGTACATCGTGGTTCGTTGACATTCTGAATAAGAAATTGTTACTGAAACCGGAGAACAGAATCGAGAATCAGGAGGACTTATCGAATTTTGAGTCCGTTGAACAAGAACGAGTTACTCAACAAGCAATTCAATCCGGCGAAAGTATCAAGCAAATTTCGTTGAATATATATCACGTTCAGAATGATACTATCGCTGAGTCACGTCAAAACTTTATCTCACGCACAACTGAAGATAATATTCGCGACGCCGTCAGCTCTGTGATAACCCTTAGCGGAATTTCCGGAGCTGATAGAATAAAACTGCTTCACGTGTTCAGAAATTCAGATACAGCTTTTCTAGACATGTCGGGGCAGTTTGCTTCGTCATTAGAATCTGCAGGACAGCGTAAGAGTCTTTTATTGCTCACGAGCATTGTAAGGACGTTGCAGGAAAATTTTTCGCCTATATCGCAAGTGAGATTCTTGGTTGACTCAAAGCCTCCAAAATCCGGCGGAGTTGTTGACCTTTCAGCACCGTGGAAGATGCCAAAGAAATCATGATCGAAAAATTAATTATAGCTACGGGTAACAAGGGCAAGTATCGTGAATTTTGCGAGATAGTAAAAGATTTTGCGCATGAATTAATATTTGCTCCTGAAATTGCAAGTATGATAGTTGAGGAGACCGGCAAGACTTATCAAGAGAACGCAATGTTAAAGGCTCATGCTTGGGCAGAAAAATCAGGGCTTGCATGTTTAGCTGATGATAGCGGCCTGGAAGTTGAAGCTCTCGACGGGGCACCAGGTTTATATTCAGCACGAATAATTCCGGGAAAGGACGCTGATAAAGTTGCGTGGATTTTGGAACAGTTACAAGGGGCTGCGAATCGTGAAGCGCGTTTTGTTGCGTCATTGGCTTTGTGCGTTCCGCCTGAGGCGGACAGGTCCCAAGAGTTCACGTTAATCACACAAGGCTATTGCTACGGACATATCGCAGACTCTCCACGAGGCTATAACGGTTTTGGCTACGACCCAATATTTATTCCTGATGGCTACGATAAAATCTCACACAGAACTAACGCTTTCAAAAAACTTTCCACAATCATAAATAAATAGCAGGCCCTGTTATTGCGAAAGCCCTGCCGTAAATTTTTCTTTCCTCAACGATTATTCCTCGTCCATTCCGTCCTCGTAGAACTCTCCGAATAACGCCTGAAGTGAAGGCATATCTTCCATGATTGGACGTGCTACCCAAGTTGTGTTCATGTAGTGCTTGAGTGTGATGTTCTCGCTGACGATGTTTCCGCCCCATGTGCCGCAGCCCATTGAGTTTGTAGGAGGCATTCCGTTTGTTGCGCTTCCAGCGTTGCCGCGGTTGTTCGGTTGACGGATCATGCAGCGTGATACAGGTGCACACATTCCAAGACGATGAATATGATCATCATCAAACGAGTAAAGCCCGCATGAGTGACCTTTGCCGCCCGCCTTATCAAAAATTTCCTGCATGATGTCAAGAGCAGTCTGGAACTCTCCACCGTACTTGAAAAGCGTTAAGAGCGTCGTTAATTTCTCTGTGCTGAAGAAGTGTTCTTTGCCGATGCATTTCTTGATGTCGTCAGCGTTGTTGATCGTGAAGCCCTCTTTCTGGCCGTTGTTCGGTACAGCGATGAATTTATACTTAGCGTCAATCTCAAAGCCTGCTGCTTTTGCCAACGCCTGCGGGGAAACTGCAACTGTGTCAGGAAGTCTGTGCCCGTTCTCGTCCCACATAACCTTCTTGATAGCCTCGGCCTGCTCCCATGTAGGAATATACGCGCCCTCTTTTACGAGTCCTTCAACGAAATCATCATAGACGCTCTCATGTACGATCAAGTTTCCGTCGCATGAACATCCTGATCCGAAGTCGGAGCACTTTGAAATTCTTGTATTCATTGCTGCCTCGTAAGCACGTTCTTTTGTGTTTGCAGTGTTGTCTACGATTACCGTTGAGTTTCCTGCGCCTGAACCATAAGCCGGTACTCCTGAAGAATAAGCTGACCTTACCATTGGACGGCCGCCAGTAGCGATTACCATATCAACCATCTTCATTAATTCCTGCGTAAGAGAAATGCTCGGTTCCTCGATTGCCTGAATTATATCAGCGGGTGCGCCCTCACGAACAAGAACGTCACGAATGATATTAACGGTCTTGCATGTAACTTTCTTTGCTCTTGGGTGTGGTGAGCAGATGAGAACGTCGCGGGCTTTTACGGCGTAGATAGCTTGGCCGGCAGGAGTTACACAAGGGTTAGTTGTTGGGACTAACGTAGCGATTACACCGACGGGCTTTGCATATTTCACGAGGCCTTTTGCGGGATCCATTTCGATAATGCCAACGCTCTTCTGACGTAAACAATCACGAAGGATCAACTTCAGCTTGTTGCGTTTGTTGCGCTTTGTAACTTTGTCGCCGAGTCTTGTTTCGTCAACTGCTTCGTCGCAGATCGGTCCCCAAACTTTCAGCGGATAAAGTGCTGCACAGATTGCTCGGCAAAGATGGTCGACTCTCTCCTGATCATATGTTGCGATGACTTCAGCAGCGGCCTTGGCCTTCTTCACCATTTCTTCAAGCATTGCGATTTCTTCAGGTGTTACTTCATGATGTGCCATTGTAAAAATTTTATCTCCCTTCAATAATTATTTCGTTATATGTGATTTTGCGTGACTTGGTGGTACGTACTTGCCATTCTCTTTCTTGACGAGCTTGCCTTCTGCAACGAGTTCGCTAGGCGTGTAAATGTCGTTGATGTTCCAGCAACCAGGAGTCGGCACTGCGATATTCTCCATAATAGCTTCAACCAAGAACGGACGTCCAGCTTTATTTGCTTCCATAGCTTTTGCGAGCGCAGGGGCTAATTCATCTGCTGAGTTCACGCGGATAGCTTCAACTCCATAACCTTGTGCAACTGCGGCCCAGTTCGGGGAATATACAGCTCCGTCGGGTGTCTTAAACTCTGTGCCAAATTTCGTTTTGTAGTTTGCGTTCTCGAGTCCTGCGATCGTTCCGAATGCACAGTTGTTCATTACTACCCATGTACAAGCGATACCCTGTTCAACCGCTGTAGCCATACATGTAGGATTGACTCCGAAGCCGCCATCACCGATAAGAGCAACACAAACTTTATCAGGAGCCGCAACTTTTCCGCCGAGTACTGCCGACGCACCGAAGCCCATTGTCGCCAAGCCTGATGAGTGATGAACTGTTCCCGGGATTGTAATATCAAATTGCTGTGCTACACCGTTCTTGTTCCAGCCTACGTCAGTGAAGATTAATGCGTCTTCAGGGATAGCGGCCTTGAGGTCTTTAAGAATCCTTTGCGGAGTCATCGGGAAGCGTGAGTCATTCGAGATAGCTACGTTGGAAGCTTTGAAGTCTGCTTTTGCTTTTGCAATCTTCTCACGTAAACCAGCGCGTTTGATTCCGTCCGGGCAAATCTTTTTGGCTTCGTCAAGAATCTGTGCAAGGGCAAGTTTCAAATCTGCAACTGCTCCGATCTCTACAGGATAGTTACGGCCAATCTCTGACGGGTCAATGTCAATCTGTAAGAATTTCGTCACGGAAGGATCGAATGTTACTCCCTGATACCAGCTTGATGAATCTGCTTCAGCGAATCTCGTTCCAAGTGCAAGAATTACATCAGCGTTCAACGTGAACTCATGAGTATGTGCAAGTCCCCAGAAACCTGTTTGACCGATCATTAACGGGTGAAGATCGCTTACACAACCTTGTCCCATAAGCGTACGTGAGATAGGAATGTCAAGGAACTCAGCCAACGCTGCCAACTCGTTTGACGCTTGAGCAAGCAATATACCGCCGCCAGCATGAATTACAGGAGCTTTAGCCTCAACAAGTTTTTTCGCGATCGCCTTAGCTGCTGAAGGATCCAACGCGGGCTTACAAGTTACGTGTGAATCATTGTATGTGCGTGCGAATAAATCTTCCTCAATCTCGCGTGACCAAATATCCATAGGCATATCAATCAACACAGGGCCAGGACGTCCTGACTCGGCGAGTCTGAAAGCTTTGTCAAGAATATCAGGTAATGCTTCGGGATCGTCAACTCTCCAGCAACGTTTGCAAACAGGCTCAAGTAGTCTGTACTGTGTAGCGTCTCCGTGCATGTTGACTTCCTGGTGAGGGTGCTTGCCGTAATAATAGCTAGGTACATCGCCGGCAAATACGACCATAGGAATTGAGTCAAAAGCTGCGTTCGCGACTCCGGTCAACACGTTGGTGATACCAGGGCCAAGGTGACACATTACGACAGAAGCCTTGTGAGTTACACGAGCATAACCATCAGCTGCTGTTGAAGCGACAGCCTCATGACGGTTCGAGATATACTTGATCTTCTTGCTGCGTGAAAGAGCATCGAGCATTCCGATTACAGTGTGGCCACAAAGTCCGAAAATGTATTTTACGTCTCTGCGCTCAAGGTAATCAGTGATGAGTTCAGATACAAGTTTCTTGCTCATACGGATAATAACCTCCCTTAAAGATAAAGAATAATATAAAAATGGGTGTGAAATTTATTTATTGGAATTGCGAATAAAATAGTACAAATTCAGTTTTACGTCAACGAAATAAATACTTAGTGCTGTTTTGTGATAATTCATGCGAGCTTGCTGTTATTTTACTTTATTGCGCGATGAAGTCCCTATAGATTTGTGTTGCGTGGTCGTTCATGATTTTCAAGAAGCGCTGTTCGGGAGTGTTTGGCTCTTCTTCTGTCCAACCTAACAAATAGTTAGGGTCTTTGCCGAAAAGTTTTGCGATCTTCAACACCGTGTCAAACGAAGGCTCGTCCAGTCCGTTTTCATATCTGCTAATAGCAGGGCCTGATAAATCCAACTCTACGCCAAGTTCTGTTTGGGTCATGTTCTTGCTTGTTCGAAGTTCCGACAATCTGCTGCCAAATGCCGTTGAGATAAATTTTATCTTACGTGCCATAATTAATTCCTCCATGTCTAATTTCATAGCCCGCATGAACGGCAATTGTTTATACAAATCGCGTAAAGCTTTCATGAATTTACGTAACGCTTGTACGAGAAATATTTTGCTTGCCTATAATGCCTACAAGTTTTCAACAAGATTGAAGAAAGGATTGATGAAATATGTTTGCTTCGGAAAAGACTCTACGGAAAAAAGTGTTCTCATATGGAATCATGGTGGGAGTGTTCATTGCGGGAGTAGTCTTGGGTGATGCGCTTGATAAATTTTTCGCTCATAAAGAAATTCAAATTGTAAACTGGAAAGGCCATACATTTTCTATCGGGCTAAATAGCGGCTTTGAAGGAACAAGATTAATTCCTGGCGACGAGAAAACATTATCATTGACCATTAATAACAAAAGTACGACAGATAATGCGTACGTATTTATAGAGTTTGAATACAATCAAGATGCTTATGAAATAGAGAACGGATCTGATTGGGAAAAAATTTATGAGGATTCTGGAGACATTATTTATAGCTATAGTTCTGGTGGAACTATGACTTTACTTGACATAGGGGGAGATCCAGCTGTATTTAATGGTACGCTGAAAGTTAAAGCAGAAGGCAGCCTTTTTCAAAGTCTGTCAAGCGATGATATGGTTGTAACAGTTAAGGCCCACGGAATCAGCACAGAGGTTTGTAGTAGTGGTAATAATTTCGAAGCTTGGAGTGATTACGAAGACCAGTCAAACTCAAACGGCTAACGATATTGATCAATCAGAGACTCATGCGGGCAGGTTGATTTGTTACTTACCTATTGCGCGTTAAATTCTCTGTAGATTTCTTTAGCGTGTTCATTCATGATTTTCAAGAATCGCTGTTCGGGAGTGTCTGCCTCTTTATTTGTCCAGCCTAGAAGATAGTTTGGGTCTTTGTCGAAGAATCGTCAAGTCCACATTCATACCTGCTGATAGTTGCGCCCGATACATTCATTTCTACGCCAAGTTCGAGTTGGGTCATGTTCTTGCTTATTCGAAGTTCCGATAATCTGCTGCCAAATGCCGTTGAGATAAATTTTCTCTTACGTGCCATGATAAATTCCTCCATATCTAATTTCATAGCCCGCATGAACGGCAATTGTTTATACAAATCGCGTAAAACTTTCGAAAATTTGCGTAACGCTCAAACATGAAGAACACTATCTGCATATAATGCCTATAAATTATTCAGTAAGATAAACAAGAAAGGATTGGTTAAATTGCTTAGGAAGTGGAAACTTTCTGTACGTAGTCAATTTGTAATTGTAGCTGTGTCATTGTTCTTAATAACAACGATTCTTGGAATGAGTGCTTCTTTGCATGATGTGGTGGAATATCGACCTTCGTTTTACGTAATTGGAAGTGGTGACGTAAATATTAACTTTACTGAAACCGCCCCCATTAATCGGCTTGTAGAAAGGGGAAAAGTTATTGAGTGTGCGCCAACAATCATAAATGAAGGTCAAATAGACGCATACTTGTTCATTGAACTTGACATGGACATGAGAAATTTCCTAATCATGAGCATAGATAACAGGTTGCATCGGTTTGAGGACAACTTTTATTATTACGGCATAAGTAAAGACTTAAGCAGCTTTTCCCCAGGTGATCAATGCACAATATTTAACTCTATAGAGATAACGGCTGACGAGCGCACGTCATGTGATTTTGCGATCAAAGCTTATGCCATTCAAACCTTGGGCTATGAAAATTCAACCTCGCAAGACGTCTGGAAAGATATCCATGATACATATTAGAACGGGGGGACTAATTTGCTTAGGCAACGGAAATTTTCTGTGCGTGTTCAATTTCTGATGATAGCTGTTTCAATGTTCATTATGACAACTATTTTGGGACTTAGTGCTTACTTGAACAAAAACGTATCAAGTTCAATATCGTTTAATGTAATGACGGAGTCTGATATGTATATTGAACTGATTTACAATAAAGAAACTGCGTTTGATGTCGTCCCGGGCGAAAAAATTGATTTAGACCTTAAGGTTCAAAACAATAGCAAATTTCCCGTGTATTTATTCGCAAGACTCAGTGAAAAAAAAGGAGTTATTCATAAAAAGTATCTTGGTCCATGGGAATCTTTTGATTACGAGGGAACGAATGTTTACTATTACGGACAAGAAGATGAACTCAAAGCAGTCAGTGGCAAAGATAAGTACAATAATGATGGAGAAATCGTTGACTTTATTGACTATGTAACAATCAGTGACGATGTTAAAGGTGGGCAAGGTACATTGTCCATTACTGTCTATGCTATTCAAACTGCAGGACATACCGAATCAACTCCAGAAGCAATTTGGCATGACGTGGAGCAAGGATAAATCATGAGAAAGCTATTTCTAAATTTCATTCATTCATTGTCAAGTATCTCGTCAATAGTTTGTGCTGTATCTCTTGCGCTTCTGTTGCTTGGCATAAAACCATTCATCATCATATCGTCGTCAATGGAGCCAGCGTTCACAAAAGGGAGTCTAATTCTAATTAATACTCGTGCTCAACTTTCTGACGTTCGAATCGGAGACCCTATAGCATATCGCGCTGACTCGGGCATGTTGGTATTTCACAGACTTGTTGGAAAAAATCTCTTACAAGGTGATGCTAACAAAGACCCTCAATATGTTGAACTCACAGAGAAAAATTTTATCGGCACGGAGTTTTTCACGATCCCTTTGCTTGGCGATGAAGTCTCAAAGTTGTTGGAGAGGCGCGGCACCATATGGCTAATTATTCTAGCGTGCTTTGTGTGCTCGTGTTTGCCTTGGGATTCTAGCAAGAGTAAGAAACAGGAGGTGATTAAAAATTATGAACGATACGATTTTCTCCCAGATCCTAAAAGTTCGCGATACAGGGTTGGTTAACATGTTCGATTATATCGGCGTGCAACGTATAGCCTTCGAGAATGAATTATACGAGCTTGTGAATTTCATTGAAGAAGATAAACGCGCTTATATAAACTTCATTCTTCACGGTCACGCAAAAAGTTCTTAGTGTCATGGCCTCATGAGTAATCACGGGGCCTTTATGTTATAATCTTTGAGCTAATAAATTATTCTAAGGTGGCTTAATAAATTTTATGTCAGCACGAGAACTATGGCCTTCACAAAAAATTTCTCCCGAAGACCTATTAAATATGGCACGAGAAGCAGCAGATAGAGCTTACGTACCTTACTCACATTTTCACGTCGGAGCAGCTATGTTATTTGAGAACGATGAAGTTATACAGTCATGCAACGTTGAAAACGCGTCTTATGGTGTTACGATTTGTGCGGAACGTGCAGGCGTTGTCATAATGGTTTCACAAGGTAGACGAGATCCTTTAGCTATTGCCGTTGTCGGTTCACATGAAAGTGTTGATACTTATTTCACTGAAGCTTGTCCCCCGTGCGGTGCTTGTCGTCAAGTTCTCATGGAGTTCGGAAAAGATATGCTTGTGGTTATGGCCTCAAAGACTGGCGCAAGAGTTTACGAGCTGAAAAAATTATTGCCTCATTCATTTACGCTTGATCCGGATATAGAATAAATTAATGAAGTGCGGAACTGTTGCAATAATCGGCCGTCCAAACGTAGGCAAGTCCTCATTGGTAAATGCTTTGCTCAAAACTCACGCCGTAATAATCTCGCCTAAACCTCAAACTACTAGAAATTCAATCAGGTGCATATACAACGACGATAACGCGCAAATAATCTTCACTGACACTCCAGGACTTTACAGAGTCACGAATGAGAAGGACAAGTTAGGGATTTTTCTGAACGATGAGATTCTTGACGCAATAGAATCTTCTGACGCAAAAATTAATGCCCGATGATTTAGACTTGGCCAAGAATCTTCCGCGTAATATTCCAGTTATACTCGTAGCTAACAAATCCGACAAAGCCAATCCCGAAAAAGCTTTTAGACTTTACAGCGAACTTCATGACTTTAGCGCAAAAATTCCTGTTTCAGCTTTACATAAACGCGGGCTTGATGAATTACTTGCAGCTATCATGAATTTCATTCCTGAAGGCGAAGCGATTTATGACCCGGAAATCTTAATGGATACGACGGAAAAATTTATGGCCTCCGAAATAATTCGCGAAAAAATTTTGATGTTGTTGCGTGATGAAGTTCCTCATTGTGTGGCGGTTGAGATTGACGAGTACAAGAGCCCCGAAGAGTTTATAGAGCGTGCACACAGGAAATTATACATACGAGCATCATTGATAACAGAGACGACCGGGCAAAAGAAAATCGTTATAGGCGACAAAGGTAGCATGATAAAAAAGATAGGCGCGTTATCTCGTGAAGCTATCGAACAAGTTACCGGCCTACCTGTTTATCTTGCGTTGTGGGTTAAAGTTATACCAGGCTGGCGAAAAAATCACATTGCCTTAAAACGTTTGGGGTACGCATAAGCGATCACGAGGCCAAGAACAAGAATTCCAAGTCCTGAATTACAACCACCGCCACCACTTCCTCCGGTATTTGAGCTTGGTTCAGGGGGCAGGATCTGGGATATAACGATTGTAAACGTCTCGGTCGCAGTAGCTTCGGGGAAATCCTGATTAGTTAGCCGTAGATTATACATGAGTTTGCTATTTTGCTGCTAAACTCAATCCCGGTGGCAACGTCCCGCTTATAACCTCCAGTTTGTTATAACTGGTAAAATTGCAAGTAACATCTCGTGAAATTTGTATCAGTATAACAAAAACTCCCCCAACGTTAAAAGCTGGAGGAGCTTCACAAGATTTTTCGTGCGCGTTAGATTCCTGCTGCTCTGCGTAATGCGTCGGCTCTGTCGGTTTCCTCCCAACCTGGCAAAACTGGCAAGTCAATCCTCCCCATATGGCCATATGCTGCTAAAGCTTTGTACTGTGGTCTACGTAAATCAAGGTCACGAATTATTGCCGCTGGTCTGAAGTCAAAATGTTCTCGCAAAAGTTTCACGATCTTATCCTCGCTAATTTTTGCTGTCCCGAATGTGTTGACGTTGAGCGAAACAGGTTCGGCCACTCCGATAGCATAGGCAACTTGAATTTGACATTCATCAGCTAATCCGGCCGCAACGATATTTTTAGCCGCGTAACGAGTCATGTATGCGCCGCTCCTGTCAACTTTCGTGGGGTCTTTTCCGGAAAATGCTCCGCCACCATGTGGTACCCAGCCGCCGTAAGTGTCAACGATAATTTTTCGCCCGGTCAATCCCGAATCAGCCATAGGGCCACCCTTTACAAAACGTCCTGTAGGATTTACGAATATTCGCGTGTTGTTGTCGATTAAATACTCTGGAATTATAGGCGTGATTACATTTTCGATTATGTCCGCACGAATCTGCTTTAACGTCGCTTCCGGGTGATGCTGTGCAGAAACTACAATTGTATCAGCGTGAACGGCCTTGCGATTCTCATAACGTAACGATACCTGCGTTTTTCCGTCCGGCCTCAAATATGCAAGCGTGCCATCTTTACGGACCTTTGTTAATTGTCGTGCTAATGCGTGTGATAAAGCTATTGGCATTGGCATAAATTCTTTCGTCTCGTTGGTCGCGTAACCAAACATCATGCCTTGGTCGCCTGCTCCAGTTTTTGCTATGTCAGCTTCAGTTACGGAACCATTCTCGCGAACTTCGATAGCGTTATCGACTCCTTGAGCTATATCGCCTGATTGTTCGTCAATAGCCGTGAGCACCGCGCAAGTATCTCCGTCGAAGCCGTATTTAGCTCTTGTATAGCCTATATCATTTACGATAGTACGAGCGATTTTGGGAATGTCAACGTAAGTTTTCGTGCTTATCTCGCCTGCAACTACTACAAGCCCCGTCGAAACGAGAACTTCACAAGCAACGCGTCCCATAGGATCGTCCTTGAGAATTGCGTCAAGTACTCCGTCGGAAATCTGATCCGCAACTTTATCGGGGTGTCCTTCAGTTACTGACTCTGACGAAAAAATGAAATTGTCTGCCATAAAAATTTTGCCTCCTTACAAAAAATGTACCCTCCTGAAAGATTCAAGAGAGTACACGCAAAATTTTGCTTTATAATTCCCTCTCTCTCATCATTCAGCTTTAACTTTGCTGCCGATATTGGCACCTGATTCAAACAGGTTGTCGGGCTTCACAGGGTCGGTCCCTCTGCCTCTCTTGATGAAAGTTAGTGTATGTTAATTAATTATCTATATGCTACTTTGAATACAACTCGACTGCGAGAATCTCGTTTACGTCGATCGGAAGTTCCTCACGTAAAGGCTCACGAATCAACTTTGCGCTGAACTGTGCTTTGTCCTTCTCAATATAAGGCACGCTGAACGATACAAGGCCGTTGAAATTTGCATCGATCAATGGATTTGTGCGCGTGGCTTCTTTGAGGCTAACGACGTCATTAACACTCACGCCAAACGAAGGAATGTCAACCTTCTTGCCATTGACTAGAATATGACCATGACTCACGAGCTGGCGAGCCTGACGAATTGAACGCGCGAACCCGATTCTATAAACTATGTTATCTAATCTGCACTCTAAAGCCTTTAATAAAGCTACGCCCGTCATTTCCTGACTCTTTCTGGCTATTTCGAAATAACGCGCAAATTGTCTCTCAAGGATTCCGTAATAAGCTTTGATCTTCTGCTTCTCCATTAACTGAAGGCCATACTGTGAAACTTTCTGACCTGCTCTGGCTGCTGCGGCGGCTGCGTTCTTCTTTACGTCTGAGCGCTTCAATGCTTTTGGGTGGCCGCAAACGTTTACGCCCAAATGTCTGCATAACTTAAATCTCGGTTCTCTTCGTGTTGCCATAAGTTTTGTGAACACTCCTTATTAATTTATAGTCTATGTCAAAAACTTTTCGAGTTTAACATTAAGGCTTGATTTTGTAAAGATTTTGCATGACATTACGTTGCTTGTATAATAACCACACCCTCAAATTTTACTACACAATGGAGAAAATCATGACAGAAATTTTTAAGCCACAGTCAAAATATAAAGCGTTTATTACTTCAGTGATAATTTTCGGGCTATCGTATGGACTCTACAAGGCCATCATAGATAATTACTTGGCCGAGATCGTGAGCATGACTCAATTTGACAGGGGCGTATCAGAATTTTTTCGTGAGCTTCCGGGATTCTTGCTGGTATTTGTTCTGGCGTTGTTGTACGAATTATCAGCGGAGAAAATCTTTCAGGCGGGAGCAATTGTAATGTTGGCTGGAATGCTAATGCAGTCGTTAATTCCTCCTCAAAGATTGCTTGTAACTCTTGCGATATTCATTTACTCGTTGGGTGAACACATGCAATTCGGAATGAGAAGCACTATAGCACTTGAGTATTCAGAGTCAGGGCACGGAGGAGCAGCACTAGGCGCGCAAAATTCTGCGTATCAAATTGGGACGTTGGCCGGGTATATCGTCGTGGCTGTAACGTTTTTCTTCTTGGGCAGCAAAATGAATCTTTACCGTTATATTTTCATAGCGTCGTCGTTGATAATAATCTGCGGCTTCACACAAGTCATTAAGGGCTTTCGAAACGCTAGAGAATCTGCTCAAGTACTTTTCAACAAACGTATCGCACAAATTCTTTCTCGGAACGCGATCGCCTGTAATAACAAACATATAAGTTGAAATGAATGTTTCGATGTCTTTTGCCGTATGTTGCTGTAAATCAACAATGTTTGCACCTGCCTTGGCAAGCACT
>CAJOGG010000128.1:0-1429 GCA_905234205.1 uncultured Synergistales bacterium
AGCTGTATAGGAGGAATCTATTGTGTGCAATGCTGTGATTGTATCGCCTGCACAAAGTGGGACGCTTCAAGTGATAACGCTATCGCGGCATGGAACAGGAGAACAGACAACGAAATATTCCGCCTAATGTAGAGGCGATATTGAACGACGTGTATAACCTTGTGAAGAAGATTTATGAGGTTGGTGTTAGGGACGGGGTTGACCTTGCAAACCTCACATGGATAGAGAAGTTGAATGAAGTCAATGACCCCGAAAGTTTTGTTAAGTTGGTAAAGGAGCAGAGAAAATGAAAGCAAAACCGCTTGACCGCGTTGAGCTTACGAGGCGAAAAATGGCGTTCAAAGAAGCTATGAAACATGCGCATGAAGTACCAGCCGCACCGGGAGCTGAAGAGCACCAAGAGCCGGAAATCATCGGTGATATTTGCCCGTTTTGCGGCAGGAATACTCTCGTTCATGAGAGTGGTTGTGTGAAGTGCATTGCTTGCGGTTGGAGCAAATGCGGTTAAGAGCGAATGTTAATGCGTGTTTTTCCTCGAATGACAAAGGCAACTCCGAAAGATGATTATGTTTGGATCGGACGACCGGGACTATTCATTCCCGAAGATGTTGATGAAATTCATATTTCAGTAGCTTTCACATGGGATTTGCCAGAAGCTGAAATTATGGCTGACATGTGGAGCAGACACGGCAACGTGAAATTGGGAGGTCCTGCGTTTAATCAACCTGGAGGAGAATTTATCCCGGGAAGATATGTAAAAGAAGGTTACGTAATCACTTCACGGGGGTGTCCAAATCATTGTTGGTTTTGTGCAGTATCCAAAAGAGAGAGCAATGGACTTCATGAACTGGAAATAAAGGACGGCTGGAATATCCTTGATGACAATTTGCTGGCATGTTCAGAGAAACATATACGCGCAGTGTTCGCAATGCTAAAACGTCAAAAACACAAACCAGTTTTCACGGGAGGGCTTGAAGCAAAGATTTTGAGACCTTGGCACGTGGAGCTATTGAAGGAAGTGAAAGCTCAAAGAATGTATTTTGCTTATGATACGCCAGACGATTTAGAGCCGTTAATGAATGCGGCTAAGTTATTCAAAGAAGCGCATTTTGGCAATGCTCATAGCCTCATGTGTTACGTGTTAATCGGCTATCCGAAAGACACGTTTGACGAGGCAGAAGAGAGATTACGTACTGTTTTGGATTTAGGATTTTGCCCAATGGCAATGTTATACCGCGATCGCAAAGGAGAGGTTAATTTAGAGTGGCGAAAATTTCAACGCATATGGGCAAGACCTACAATTATTTTTGGAAGGAAGTGAAAGGTGATAACCATGGACGAGACTTTTGCAATCGCAACATTGTGGGCTTGCTCGATACTTGTGATTACTGGCGGATTGCTACATGCTCGCGCTTGCATTATGGAAGCA
>CAJOGG010000128.1:1513-11281 GCA_905234205.1 uncultured Synergistales bacterium
TACTACAGGAAAGGCGAGTTTGAAGTTGCTGACTTCACCGACGATATGAACTTCAATCTCGGCAATGTGATTAAGTACGTGGTCAGAGCAGGCCACAAAACGGGCGCAGAATACCTTGATGACCTTGGAAAGGCTGAATGGTATCTTCAACGCGAAATCAATAAACACAGGCATTAATCGGATTGATGAAAGTCCGTTATGCAAATATATGAAAGGGAAAATTTCACTTTTCTTTCATCAAAATAAAAAAGGTTACTTTGGTTATTAGCTGGGGAAGAAGCCTCCCCGGCTACTTTTTTCAACGATAAGGAGTTGTTTTATGAGGAAGTTAAGAGATTTAACTGGTAAGAAGTTCAATCGCCTTACCGTGGTTGAACGCGCTGACGGCACAGATTTATGGCGTTGCAAGTGTGATTGCGGCAATGAAACAATCACAAAGGGATCAAGACTACTTAATCAAACTACAAAGTCTTGCGGGTGCTTAATCAACGAGCATCGTAACAAAATGAAAAGAATTTGGAGGTTGTAATGAAAGTAAGGTTATTAACCGATAAATCAGCATTGAACGACATGGAGTGCAACGCTGCGTACGCAATGTTGATATGCCATGACAATACGGAGAAGCTCAAGCGAGAAGCTCACAAAATTTTCGTCATGAAAGCAATTGAGCTTGGCCATGAGAGCATTCTCGAACATATTAATCTTTCGTTCGAGATAAGGGACTTATCACGAGCATGTCTGCAGGAGCTTGCGAGGCATCGTCATATCTCACTGAGCGTCGAAAGCACTCGCCACACACTGAAGCGAAAAATCAAAGACGGTATTTTTGACGTGGCTCTCCCTGATTGCGCAAGCAAGGAGTTTGAAAAGGTGATCGAAGAATGCTTAAAAGCAGGCTTTGATTACGTGGTAACAAATCCCGATATCTCCAACGACGTTTTGAAGTACGCCATGCCAGAATGCCTCACAACAAATCTGGTTATGACACTCAACGTTCGCGAGTTGCGACACATCGTCAAGCTCCGTTCTGCTCCCGCCGCTCTTGATGAATTTCAGGACTTGGCGCGCTCATTGGTTTTTGCAATCCCCAAAAATTTCCGTTATTGGGTTAAAGATTGCCTGTACAATGAAAAATAGTTATTCATTCTTCAGCAATACATCGTGTGAATTTTTCCCGTGTCATGCCGGTTTGAAAGAACTCAACTGCTTATTCTGCTACTGCCCGCTGTATCACAAAGAGGATTGCGGCGGCAACTGTTCTTTCTTATCAAACGAGATTAAGGATTGCAGTGCGTGTATATTTCCGCATTTGCCTGAAAGCTACGACATAATCATTAAGGAGGTGATGAAGTGAGCTTACTCATGGCGTTTTTTGCGGGGTTGATTGTTATGTCAGTAATCGACTCTTTCGTTGATTGGCTTGACGCGATAACCGACAGCATCAAGGTTACAAACGAAGAAAGGAGAGCAAAGTTGAATGCAAATCATTAAAGCGGCTGAGCTGAAGCGTGACTATCTAACCACACTGATTTACGCGGCTCCGGGCATGGGCAAAACTACATTGCTCAGTAAGGCAAAAGGCAAGACGTTAGTTATTGACGTTGACAAAGGTACTAGCGTATTGCGCGGCGTTGATAATGTTGATATTGTGAGATTATCCGACGATCTTCATGAAATGCCAGAAATTTTCAAAGAACTTCAGGCGAAATGTGATTATCAGAATATCGCAATCGATAGTCTTTCGGAGCTTGAGCGTGCCATGCTGACATATTACGGATATATCGGCAAAAATAACGGCGTTCCAGGTATTGAAGCGTACAATCGTGTCGACTTCAAAATCCTGAACTATTGCAGGCAGTTCAGAAGTCTGGAAGCAAACATCATTTTCACAGCGTGGGAGAAAATCCGCGACATTAGCACCGTAACAGGCGAGAAATATTCGCAGGCTTATCCCATGCTCCGCGATAAGATTGTGGATAATATCTGCGGCCTTTGCGACATCATCGGCCATATTGTCGTTGATAGCGGTGAACGTTTCGTGAGCTTTGAAAGTTCTGCCAACGCGATTGCGAAAGACAGGATTTTCAAGCGCAAAATTTGCAATTTCGAGGAGGTTTTTAACGGTGATTAATTGGAAGTTCAATCCCGAAGATTGCGGGCGTTACGAGATACTCCAGCCGGGTATCTATCGCGTTCGTATCTCCGAAGCAAAAGAGAAGCAATCAAAATCAGGTCGCGACATGATCGAGCTGACGTTGCAATTCAGCGGCAGCAAGGTTACACTGCGTTATTATCTGGTCTTTTTGCCAGATTATCCGCAAATCACAAATTCAAACCTTGGCGCAATCTACGACAGTTTCGCCATTACACCCGGCAATCTTGATATAAACACATGGATCAATCGGGCGGGCGCGGCTGAAATTATTAGCGAAAAAGGAGCTGACGGCACAGTTCGCAACTCAATCAAGCGTTTCATTTCACGCAATCATCAAGATCAGCTTCCGCCATGGCAGGATAAGGCAACACCAAAATCCGCCGCTCCAGTCAACCCCGAAATGATTGATCCAACTGACGAAGTGAATGTCCCGTTTTGAGTTAAGGGATTATCAGAAGCAAGCTCTCGCGTCAATACCAGAAGCGGGAGCTTACCTGATTTGCATGGCCACGGGATTAGGAAAAACTGTTACATTCTCGCAGATACCACGCCGCGGCCGCATGTTGATACTTTCTCATCGTGATGAATTAGTTCATCAACCGCAAAAATACTTCGATTGCTCTTTCGGGGTTGAGCAAGCGAAAGAGACTTCACACGGCGAGGAAGTTATAAGCGCGTCAGTTCAATCACTTTTGAGGCGATTGGATAAGTTCAAGGCTGATGATTTTGACATTATTATCGTTGATGAAGCTCATCATTGCGTTGCTCCAACTTATCGGGAAATAATCAGCTACTTCACGCCGCGGCTATTGCTGGGGTTCACTGCCACGCCCAACCGCAACGATAAAATCGGCCTCAACAACATTTTCAACGATATTATCTTCGAGCGTAATTTGCGTTGGGGAATTGAACACGGCTATTTAAGTAATATTTATTGCTTGCGTGTGAATATCTACTATGACTTGCAAGGGGTTGCCAAGCGATTGGGCGATTATGCTCCCGGTGAGCTTGATATGCGCGTCAACATCGAAAAGGCGAATAAGGCTATCGCAGAAGCCTACAAGCTCTACGCGAAGCCGCCATGTCTGATATTTTGCACTTCGGTGGCTCATGCGCAAGCTCTGGCTGAGCTTATTCCCGACGCGGTTGCTGTGAAAGGAGGTGAGGATCGTAGCGATATCGTAAAGAAATTCAGTAATGGTGATATTCCATGTATCACAAATTGCATGGTATTCACGGAAGGCACTGACTTACCTAACATCAATTCAATCATTATCGCGCGCCCAACACAAAATAAGAGCCTGTTCTGTCAGATGGTCGGGCGGGGGTTGCGATTATATCCCGGTAAGGAGCATTTAACGTTAATCGATTGCGTTGGTTTAAGTGAGGATGATAATTTATGTACAGCTCCGTCTCTTTTGGGGTTGGATATAAAGAACGTTCCCCTGAGAATGCGAGACAAGATACAAGGCAATCTATTTGATCTTCCTGAGCTAATTAACGAAGCATCAGACTGCCCCGACAGCTGGATTTTGAACGTTAAGCACGTTCAGCTCTGGAGCGAACTCAGCCATTATAATACACATGGCATAAACTTCATCAAACACAGCGACGGGAGCATGTCAATCATGGATATTTACATTCCGCCAGAAAATCAGCTTGGCATGATAAAGTGGCATGACGCTATAGTAGACACGCAACAAGTTCTCGATGAAGTTTACGCGACATTGAAGCGTGATTACGGGGATCAGCGCGCGCTTTGGGATTTATCGCTCATGAAAAAGTGGGGGATGGCGGGAGCGACTGACCGCCAAAAGGAGCTTATCAAAGCGCGGTTTGCAGATTACCCCGTCGAAAACCTCACGAAATTCGAGGCTAATCAGATTTTAGGGCAAATGTATCGGCCTGAGCCAGTAACATTAAAACAGGCCTATATATTACGGAAATTCGGCGTTCCATTAAACGGAATGACGAAGCAAAAGGCAAAAAAGATTATAGGGGAGTTGATGAAATCAGCATGAATTTAATAGAGCAATTTGACAATACGATTTTCGGCCACTCACATGTCGACTTTTTACCTACAACAAAAAACGCAGGATTAAGAGCATCAAAAAGGCATATGAAAAAACATCCGTCTATAATGGCGGACTTTTTTGAGGGAGGCTCTACGCTCGTATCAATGTGGGATATGTTTTTTAAGGATGATAAGGAGGTTAACGCATGAAACTACTGGCAACAAGAACGTTCAACGGCGTTTCGCTTGATTGTTATCAAGACGAAACAAACAAAGAAGACTTTTGGGCAACAAGAGAGCAGATTGGCATGTTGTTGGAATATGCTTATCCCAATGACGCGATAAGAAAAATACATGAACGCAATGCCGAACGCCTCAATCAATTTTCAACATCGGTCAATTTGACCGGAGTTGAGGGAAATCGCACCGTTACAAGGGAAATGACAGTCTACAACTTCAAAGGTTTGCTTGAAATTTGTCGTTTCTCCAACCAGCCGAAGGCTAACGCTGTCATGGACTTTCTGTGGGAGATTGCCGATGAGATACGCCGAACGGGAAGCTACGGATTGAAACCTGATGCCCCCGAATTGGTCAGTATTGCCGAAATGAGAATACGGGCGCAATCAAGAGCCAACGACATTGAAGCGGCCAAAATCATTCAGCGCATGATCGAAACTCCCGCGTATTCACTCTCGGAGGAAGATAAGCGCAAGCTCACCCGCAAAATCGCGCTAACTAGGCTGTTCCGGCACATCGATACTATACCGTCCGCGAGATAGCAGAAGAGCTTGGCGTGTCGGCCACCGTCCTCATGAAGAAAGCGGCTGCGAATTGGCTTATCGCCTATAAAAGCGACGAGGCCAATAGCTTCGGTCGATGGAGCGGCGATACGTGGCTGTTCAATCCATTGGGGCGCGATAAAGTCCTTGTTCTCATGAGCAAAAAAGGACGATAATGAGGCGCGGTTTTCAGTTTGAGAATGAGCTTAACCGTCTCGCGAAGTTCCTCAATTCGAGTGGCGTTCATATGCATAAAAATCACGCTCACCGCTCAATTGACGGCACTTTCATCGAGGGGGAGCCTTTCGACTATGAGATTATCGTAAATGGCGTAATACACTGCTTTGACGCTAAGGAGTGTTCAGCCAAAACATGGAGCTTGACCAATGCGAAGCTCAACCAACTTAATAATATGCTTGTGTGCCAGAAAAATGGCGCGCAAGCCTATTTTCTCGTTTGGTTTAAGCAAGTTAATAAGCTCATTCGTTTCGATGCTGATATGATTCAGCAAGCATTAATCTGCGGCAAAAAATCATTACGACCGGAGGAGGGGAAAATATGGAGTTGGACAGAATTTCATACATCAAAGAGCATTACTCGCTAATTGATTACGCTCATGACGTTCTGGGGTTCCCAGTTCAACGCCCGGGGGATCGTTGCGTATCGTTCGCCCCGGGATCGAAAAATCCCACTGCCATGCTATTTGATAAAAATACATGGTTTGATTTCAAACAAGGCATTGGCGGGGATATCATCGACCTTGTTGCTCATGTTAAGCATGGAGGCGACGTGGGCGCGGCAATTCGTGAACTGGCAGGCGATTACGGGGATAATTACAAGTGGCGCGAAAAGGTTCAGGAACATTGCAACCTGATTGCCTATTGGCACAGCCAGCTCCGCGATAGCGATTACCAGTATTTGCGGGATAGAAGAATTTACAAAGCAACCGCTGATCGCCTGATGATTGGCTATGATGAAAAGGAAAAACGCCTAATCATTCCGTATTGGCGCGAGGGACGTATCGAGTATTACGCGGGGCGTGATCGTAGCAACAAGCCTGACGCGGCAAAATATAAGAAAGCACCTCTCAGTGAGGGATATAAAAATATTCCGTGGGGTTTGCATACATTCGAGGAAAAACACAAAAGTTTGATGAACGACCTTTTAATCAAACAATACTCCGCGGTCAAAGAAAACCCCTCTGCGGTCAAAGACCCCTTGACCGGAGAGGCCACTTCCATGACCGCAAAAGTTCAGACATTAGACGCTTTACAAAATCTGATAAATGTGCATGCGGTTATTGCTGAGGGTGCTTTTGACGCGTTGAGCTTCGAGCAGGCGGGTTTTCGGGTGTTAAGCCCGATCAGCGGCTACTTCAGCAAGAAATATATCCCGCTAGTCATTTCAGTGTTAAAAGGCGTGGCATGTGTATTTATCTGCTTTGACAGCGATGCCGCGGGAAACCGTTTCAAAATGCACATGTGTAAACTTTTGTTCAAAAATCGTATCCCGTTCGTGTGTGGAGTTCTCCCCGAAGGCTTCAAAGACGTTTCAGAATATTACGAGGCGGGAGGCAATCTTTATGAGCTTGTTGCGAACGCGCGTCCCGGAATTGAAGTCATGGCTGAGAATATCAAAGATGAAAACGAATTTAAGAGCTTCGTTTACGAGGCCGCGCGTTTCGTTGAAAAGCCTGATCTCGTCAAGTTATTTCAAAGCGTCAAGGGCTTTAATCAAGCGTGGCTTGAGGCCGTCAAGAAAACTGCGTTGAGTGTTCCTCCAGACCGTGCTTTGATACAAGAACTCTTAAAAGAGCATAATCTCATGTATATTGAGAATGACGGATTTTATGAGTACACTGCGGGAAATTGGACAAAAAGGAGCGACAACTTCGTGGCCGGCTATTTTTCCGAGCTTTTGGGTTGGTTTGTTAATGGCTCTAAAATCGCAAGCCTGTTAAAAGTCCTAAAGGCTGAGATAACATCCGAAGAACTCTTCAATCGCAAGCCTTTACACGTCTTTCGCAATGGCACGTTGGAATTTAAAACGGGCAAATTTCGTGAGCATTCTCCGGCTGACATGGCAACGATACAAATGACATACAACTACGATCCTAACGCCAAATGCCCACTATGGGAACTCTTTGTATCGCAAATCATGAACTACCGCGAAGATTACATCGCGCTATTGCAGGAAATGGCGGGCTATGTCTTATTTGAGGACTGCTCACTACAAAAAAGCTTCGTGTTAAAAGGTGAGGGAGCAAATGGCAAAAGCGTGTGCTTGAATGTCTTAACCGCTGTATTTGGCGATGAAAACGTCTCAAACGTCAGCATGTCAAGCCTTACAGACCCGTTCCAGCGCATTCTGTTGAAAGATACCCTCGTGAACATCAGTGCCGAAACAAACACGAACGTTAAGGGAGCTGAAGATACTTACAAAGCAATCGTGACTGGCGACAAGATTTCAGGTTGTTTCAAGAACAAGGATTATATAAAGTTCCGTTCGCGTAGTAAATGGATCATGGCAACAAATGAGTTCATGAGATCAAGTGACTCGACAAAAGGATTTTCGCGGCGATTGATTTTTATTGATTTCCCGTGTACTTTTGAGGGTAAGGACGCAGATACGGAGCTTGAAAGTAAGCTCATGAGTGAACTTTCTGGAATTTTCAACTGGCTTTACGAGGGTTATAAACGTTTGAAAAAACAGGGATTTTTCACCCAGACGACTGGACAGGCGGCTATACTTGGCGAGTACATGGAAACAATCGACCCCGTGAGAGTGTTCATAAAAGAGGAATTAGCGGGCGCAAATGTCAAAATCTCGCATGGCAGTCTCTACGAAAAATATGTTACGTGGGCTAAGGGCGCGGGTTATGAGACGATGAACAAAAACAACTTCACACGCAGATTAAAACGCGACGCTACGGAGCTTGTTCCAAACTTCAGGGAAGAACGCGACGCAAATAATCGATATCTCGTTTTCGGAGCTATTGAGCCTCAGAAAAAATTCAAATCACTGGAGGAATTTCGTGAAGATTAACATAAAAAAGTTTCAGGCGGAAATGGAGAAATATCTCCTAAAGCCTTACATTGACGAAAACAAGCGGCTTAATTTCTACGAAGGCGACAAGGACGCGATAGAGTATTATCGCAAGGCATTGGAAGCCGATCCGGAATTTGAGGCCGCTTTAGTCCTTGCCTTGGTTGAAGTTGACGACAACATACGCGAGGTAATCGAAGAAAGAGCGGCCATTCGTTGGGCTGATGGCTTGCCAGGAGATTTGGAGAGCGCAGTGAAATGTAGTTTACAAAAAAATCAGTAATTTCTGCAATCACGTATTTTCTGCAAATTTCCTATGTATTTTTACTGACGAAATGACAGCTAATGACAGACTAAAAATGGCCTAAAGCCTTATCACTACTAGAAAATGACAGAATGACAGACTTTTTTAAAATTTAATTCAAAGTTCGAAAAAATAGACCCACTAAGCTAGTAGGTTATAGTAAAATTATCACAATAAGTGGAAAATCTCTGTCATTCTGTCATTCGAGCATGGCGACAGGCTTTAGGTCGAAAAATTAGCACTTGGCATTCTGTCATGCTAAAGGAGGGAATTTTGATGAGCCTAACAAAAATGGTAGAAAAATTGGGTTGTTTTGTTGAACTTTTAATTCGGTGTCATCCGCGAGGCTTTTCAATCTTGCTAGGAGATGATCCCCCGCCTGATTCACGGGTAGTTCATGAGATGCTAAGTTCGCTCCGTGTTCCAATGCCGTCTGATTTTAAGCCTTCAGTACGAAGCAATTTTACAGAAGCTGAACAGATTGTGAGTGATAGCGATTACTTCGATAGCCTTGTGAGCTTGGCGGGTGGTTGGAAGCATATTAATGAAGTGTCGCGTGAATTTCGTGAAGTTTCTCCCCGCTATTGGGCTATCGTGATTGATCATGTGAAGTTCGTTTCGGTCAAGACTGAGCGATATATGTCGAAGCTAGGTTATGTGGCAGATAAGCATAAAGTTGCGCCTAATACGGTAATGAAATATCGCCGTGAGTTTCCAGTTAGACTGGCAACTATGCTCCTTATGCCTCAAATCTCGATTGACTTCGGCGTGTGATTATAACGTTGATAATAACGTCTATTGCAAAATTTTTTTCGTGCTATTATATATACAGTTCGTCTTAGCGAGAGCGCTCAATGCGCGACCGCATTGCTTCGCGTCTCTATTTTGCAAGTTAAGCATTCGAACAACTGAGTGGGAGAAACATACTCCCACTCGGCATAAGTTTGAGACCTATGGACTCAATGCTTTATTGTTTCGTAGCCCCTTTTCATTTTTAAATTTTGCTTACGCCCCCTGTTAATAGCAGGGGGTTTAACATTATAAAATCATTATAAAATGTTGATATCACAGAAAAAAATTGATGAATTAATACCGGCCTCATATAATCCTAGGAAGATCAGCAAGATTGATTATGAGAGGCTGAAGCGTTCGATTAAGGAACTTGGTTATGTTGAGCCTGTAATCTGGAATAAGACTAGTGGCCATGTCGTGGGAGGTCATCAACGATTAAAAGTTCTAAAGGAGCTTGGCTACGATGAAGTCGATTGCGTCGTGGTTGAGCTTGACGATGATAAGGAGAGAGCACTGAATATAGCTCTCAACAAAATCTCCGGCATGTGGGATCAAGGCAAGTTGTTTGAAGTTCTTGGGAAGCTAGACGATGTAAAATTCGATATTGAGCTGACTGGATTTAGGCCGCTTGATATCTCGGAGCATAAATTTAATCTTGATATGCATTACGGAGGCGACG
>CAJOGG010000129.1 GCA_905234205.1 uncultured Synergistales bacterium
TTACCATCATTATTACACCAGCAATTAAGCCCTCACAAGTACTTGGCCAAGTTAATGCAAGAGTCAGAATCATAACCAGGTTGAAGAGATTTAATTTCAAGGGCGGAAAAGTTTTCAGCAACAACGACAAGCCTAACAGAGACGCAAGAACGTAAATGTTACTGACAAGACCAACTGCGAACGCATAAACTATAACGCAAACAACGATACACGCTTCAGCCATGATATTAAGAACGCACACACTACACCTTCAAGAAGGGCTAACGGCAAATGAGCTAGCACGAGCAATTTTGCACTGGTCAGAAAGTTTAAATCCGTCAACACCAACATGCTCCCGGTTATGCATGCGACGAGAACAACAGCAAACGCCCCCGCAACGAATGCCCACACGAAATTTTTACGCGCTAATTTCCCGAATAATATATACGTCACAAGAGCCGATGTCCCAAGCGAAAAAGTATTAGCTCCTAGAACTAACAAGCCCCCGAACTGGAATAACATAGCCTGCAATAATAACGCAACAAACACCGCCGGAAATACTGCCCAACCTAAAATCAATCCCATTGGCCCAACTAAAGTCATATGCACGGAACTTGGCCCGATTTTGAGATTAACGAGCGACGCAAGAAAGAACGCCGACGAAATTAACGCAGTGCCTACGATTTTTTCCGGATCAGTCTTCTTGAGACCAACAGCTATTCCCGCAGAACTCGCCGCCCACGTTGCAACTAACACACCGCCAGATAATACGCCTTCACTAATGTGCATGAGACCGTCTCCTGTTCACAACAATAAGCGCAATGTTAAATATTATGCTGACTCCCAAAATAGCCGGAATAAACTTAGATTGATTCGTGGTTGACTCGATAAATGCTTCAGATTTCACGTCCTCAATCTTGATTACAGCCTCACACCTGTGGCCTTGACCATCACTAACAACGATGCGCCAATCTCCAGAAACATCCGGGATAAACGCGAATCGTCCTTGCTCGTCAGTTCGTCCAGTCTGTGCAGCAAACTTTGAGTCATTCGGGGAGAAAACGCTAGCTTCACAGTAACTCATTTTTTCGCCGGTTGAGTAAGAAAATTCTAGGGGGATAGCTCGCAATTCTGACTCACGATAGCCGACTCCATGCGCAAAAATTTCCCCCGCACTGAGTAGCACGAGGGACAAAATCATGAATAACTTCTTCATTACTTGACTTCGAATAAAGCAAACGCTCTCAACGTAAACGCGTCATACTCACCGTCAACACCGGGTAAATCTCCCTGATAAGCTCTGATTCCCCACCAGCCTGGCGCAGTAATCTTAACGTGTGCTTCCCCGTTCTCTGCTTCTGTGTAATAAGCGTACGTGTTCTCGTATTCTGTTACAAAGCCGTCGTAAGTTGCCCACACTGGCCCGGTATAAGGCTGACCATTGAGCAAAATTTTCACGTCAAAATATTCTCCGACTTTAGCATTTGCCGGATTAGTCACTGGGATAATCTCCAACGGGTGGCCAAGAACTTGCGAGTAATTCGCGTCGTTTGCTGAAGTGTTATAGAAAGCCTTTGCGTACTTGTCATTCTTGGTTGAGCGTAAAACTTTCAGGCCTTGTGTTTCGAGTTCGTTTCTTGATCCAGTTTTGCCGCCTTGGTTAGTGATGCTCCAGACTTCGCCGTCTTTGATAGCTACGAGAATAACTGACCCGGATAAATCTTTAGGCGTTACCGTGAAATCTATGCAGAGTTCTGGATCGTTCGCAGTGAGCTTTGACTCAACGAGTTTACCGTCCTCAATGATACCGGCCTTGACTCTTTCAAGCACTTCAACTTCTTCAGGCACTATGAACTTGTGAGCAGATTGAACAGTTACGGGGAAAGGCTCGCCCTGCTTCATGTTGTTGTCTTTGGCCTTGATTGTGAGTTCATGTGAGAACGCTGGAAGAGCAAAAAGAGTTATAATTAGTGCTACGAAAATAAAACGTCTAACCATAAAAAATTCCTCCTGATAAAAATTTTACCGGGAGGAATCATAACACAACTTTCAATAAAAATGTTACGCTTTATAATTCACGCGCCAAAACCAGAGTCCACAAGCCGGGGCTGTCATAGCTGATTCGCTGCGTTCACTTCCTGCTAATAAATCATTGAGCCAAGCCAGATTATTTTTCCCGAGAGCGATTGAATTAACGTTTCCGATTATGATTCGTACCATGTTGGTTAAGAAAGATTGAGCTTTTACGCTTATGATTGAGAGATTTCCACGGCTGCGTATACGTAATGAGTCAATCGTTCTAAATGGATCGTCCGGACATTCACCGACTCTGCAGAAGGCTTTGAAGTTGTGACGGCCCTGAATCATTTCACAAGCCTGCTTAGCTAAATCCATGTTCCAAGGCTTCTGACCTTTTCGCCACCACACAAAATTATTCAGCATAGGAGGACAGACTGCGCCATGCCAGATAAAATATTTATACTCACGAGTCATAGCACTATAACGCGCATTGAAATCATCGGGGACGTGAAAAACTTTCATGACTCTAACATCTTCAGGCAAGTAAAAATTTATAGCGAGCCGCAATTTATCCGGGACAAAAATTTTCTCAAGCCTAAACGATGCGACTTGGCCCCAAGCGTTTACGCCCTTATCAGTACGTCCTGCGCCTGTGATTCTGACTTTATCGCCAGCAACTTTCTCTAAAGCACCCTCAATAATTTCCTGAATGCTCACAGCGTCGGGTTGAACTTGCCACCCGGAATAATTCCTGCCAACGTACGAGATTTTTATAGCATAATTCATAGCATGAATATAACCCCGGCCAAAATTATTGCGATAAGAATTGCTAAAGTGTCTGTGAATTTCCAGATTAACGGCTTGCGCCTTGTGCGTCCGTCTCCTCCGTCATAGCCTCGTGCTTCCATAGCTGTTGCGATCTCGTCAGCGCGTCTGAATATGATTATGAACAAAGGGATCAACACCGGGAAAAACGCCTTCACCCTCTGAAATAAATTCCCCTGGTCAAGCCTTGCTCCTCGTGAAATCTGCGCACGGATTATCTTGTCAGTTTCCTGCATCAATAACGGAATAAATCTCAATGCCATTCCTATCATCATCGAGGATTCGTGAGCGGGAAAACCTATAGCAGAAAGAGGACGTAATAAAGTGTCAAGCCCATCAGAAAGTTCTAGCGGTGCTGTTGTTAGAGGAAGCATTATCGCGAATATCATCAGCACAAATAACCTTAAAGACGTGAATAACGCCCTGTATAGTTCCCCATAGAATATATTGAACAGACACGTGAACGCTATCAGAAAAAACACAGGCCGGGCCACACGCAAAATTATCCGCCACGAAATTTTTGTAACGTACACAAGCGAAATTAATACGGCTATCCACAATGAGACTTGCAGCAAATTTTTTGCCGGGAATATTGACGTGATTATTATCAGGAACGCAAATAACTTTGCCCGCGGATCAAGCTTATGAATCACTGAACCAGTCGGGATATATTGTCCGAAGTTTATTAATGAGTTCATCTGGTGTTCCTTCCTTCACTTTCTTGCTGTCCATCAAGAATAAAATCCTGTCGCTGAATTTCAATGCAACCCGTAGATCATGCGTTATGGTTATTATAGTTTTGCCCTCGTCTCGTAATCTCCCGAGCATTGCCAAAATTATTCGCTCATACGACGCGTCAAGACCGGCTAGAGGTTCATCAAGCACAATACATTCAGGCTTGGCCGATAACACTGACGCAATGGCAACGAGTCTACGTTCACCGCCTGAAAGCGCAATAGGATTTCTTTCCAGAAAAATTTTATCGAGACCAACACATTCAAGCCCGTATAAAATTGCCTCATCAAGTTCTGAACCACTAAAGCCCGCGTTCTTGGGAGCAAAGGCTAATTCTTCTCGTACAGTTGGGGAGAATAATTGATCCTCTGGGTGCTGAAACACTAAGCCGACTCTTTGCCGCAACGTATGAACTTCTTCACCTTTTTGCGCTAATTCTTGGCCATCAAAATATATATTGCCCTCCTGAATCTTGTATAGAGCGTTTAAGTGTTGCACAAGCGTAGATTTTCCCGAGCCTGTTTTGCCTATTATCGAAAGCCATTGTCCCGCGTAAATGTTTGCGTCAATATTTCTAAGCGCGTAATTAATATCATCAGGGTTATACTTGAACGACAAATTATCTATCTTGAACTTCACGTTAGACGAGGGAACGGGAGCGGGATTTGTTGTAATTTCTTTGTCAGGTAAATCAAAGCCCAAGTCTTCAGCCTTGTCCCAAAACTCCTTGTTAGTTCCATGCCAGATTATTTCGCCTTGAGATAAAACTATTACGCGTTGAATATCACTGAAGCTTTCACGTTCAAGAATATGCGTTACTTGTATGATCGTCATTCCTTCAGCGTGAATTTCGCGCAACACTTTCTCTATATCTTTACGGCCTTGGGTGTCAAGCATGGAAGTAGCTTCATCAAGAATCAAGCAATCAACTTTTGCGGCCAAGGCTCCAGCGAGTGCTATACGTTGTACGGAAGAGTCTTGCTTGTGGGACATGTTCACGCGCCTCAATGCATTGTCTACACGTTCTTGAATCTCGTTTGATGGCAGGCCTTGATTCTCTGGAGCAAAAGCTACGTCATCTTCAACCATAGCCGCGACGATCTGATTCTCCGGATCCTGAAACACCATTCCTATAGTGCCGCGTAATTCGTGAAAATCCAAATCCTGAATCTTTACGCCATTAACTAGACACTCGCCCTTATCTGGCTCAACGAGACCGCCTAAAATTTTAACGAGCGTAGATTTTCCTGAACCGTTGTGACCAAGTATAGCTATTCGTTCGCCTTTGTTTACAAAAAACGAGACGTCTTTAAGCGTTAAAGTCCGTCCCGTGTTAATTGCGTCATATGAGAACGAAATAGATTTTACTTCAAGAAACGGTATATCATTATTTCTGTTCGTCTGCTTTTCGTTCAACAAGTTCGATCACTGCCATTGGTGAGCCGTCGCCTTTACGCGCGCCCAATTTTACGATCCTAGTGTAGCCGCCTTTGTCAAAGTCCTTATATTTCGGGGCTATATCCTGGAATAATTTCGTAGCTGCCTGCTTGTGGGGCATCTTTGAGAACACTACGCGAATATCATGAACGCTTCCACCTCTTGCACGAGTGATTAATTTCTCTGCAACACGGCGTAATTCCTTGGCTCTTGTTACTGTCGTAGTGATGCTGCCGTTAAGGAACAAACTTGCTGCCATGTTTCCGAGCATTAAACCTCTGTGGCTTCCATAGCGTCCTAAAGTTCTATGATCAACATGATGTCTCAATTTTCGTTACACCTCCTATTCTTTATGCTTCGTCTGCTTCTTTAGTAATTTCGGCTAAAAGTTCTTCCGGTGATTTTTTTGATGAGAAATTCTCAACAAGCTCTTCCGAATTTTCTACAGCCTTGCTCTTACTTTTAGATTTTGATGTAGATTTTGCCTTGGCCTTGGTTTTAGCTTTAGGCTCTTCCTTGGCCGCTGCTTCTTCCTCGACTGCCTTGGTATCCTTCTTTGCCGCAGTCTTCCTGGTCGTCTTTTTCGTGGCTTTGGTCTCTTTGACTTCTTCCTTGACTTCCTCAACTACTTCTTCAGGCTCTTCAGATACTTCAGGTTTCTTTGTTTCCTTAGCTGCCTTAGTTGACTTTGCTGTTTTCTTTTCTTTAGCCTCTTTAGCCTTCGCTGCCTTAGTGGTCTTGGTCGTTTTAGGTTTCGCAGTCCTGGTTTTCTTCTTTGGTTCAGGTTCCTTAGGCTCTTCGACTTCCTCAACTTTCTCCGGGAGCTCGTCAACAGTTTCAACTTCTTCAAACTCTTCCGCTTTCTCTGGTTCGGCTACGCTATCTTCCTCAATTGTAACAGCATCGTCTCCAAGTTCTTCAGAACCGGGGGCTGATGGCTTAAGAACGTAACCAAGAACTTCCAATCTCTCTTCGATTTCGGTAAGCGAGATTTTCCCGAGATTACGAATTTTAAGCAAGTCATCACGAGATTTTTGTAACAAGTCTCCGACGGTTTGAATACCACCGCGCAGCAAGCAATTCTCACTCCTGATTGATAACTCAAGCTCATGAATCGGGTGATCAAATTGTTCGGGCTTTTCCTTACCTTTTGGCGTCTTAGTTTTAGTCTTAGTCTTCTCAACAGGTTCCGGAGCTTCCTCAACGACTCTAGCAACTTGTGGAGCTGATGCAACTGTATTGGCTATTTTTGTGAAATAGTTTTGAGCAATTCTCGCCGCTTCCCCAACAGCCTCATCGGGAGTCAATGCCCCGTTTGTCCAAACCTCAAGGATCAATCTCTCGTAATCAATGCTTTGTCCAACTCTTGCAGGCTCAATTTGATAATTGACGCGCTTAACCGGTGAGAAAATTGCATCAGTCAGTAAAGCATCAATTGGCAATGAAGGTTGGGAAGGTCTTTCGCGTTCAGCTGATAAATAACCTACACCACGCTCAACGTAAATTTCCATCAATAATTTTGCATTGGGCTCAAGAGTACACAAAACGCCATTGCCACAAAACTCAAATTCACTATCCCACGGTAAATCTTTAGCTGTAATTACGCCGGGGTTCTCTTTACGTGTAAAGAAATCCTTGGGCAATTCATCAGAATCAAGCGTTATTATCTTGAAAGAGTGTTCACCCTCAGGAGCTTCTGTCTTGGCCTTAATAGGAATGTGTTTCAAATTCATTAGAATCTCTATCACGTCCTCACGAATGCCTTTAATTGTGCTGACCTCGTGAAGTATTCCCTCGATTCTTACGGCCGTAACAGCTGCGCCCTCAATTGACGATAAAAGCAAACGCCTTAACGCATTGCCAAGAGTATCGCCGTAACCTCTTTCAAGCGGCTCAATGTATAACTTCCCGTAATCTTGACTTTTCTCTTCGATATAAACCTTAAATCCAGTGTTCTCCAAATTCCAAAATCTCCTTTAGAATTTAGACACGACGCCTCTTCGGTGGCCTGCAACCATTGTGAGGAATTGGCGTAGCGTCTTTGATTACGTTCACCTGTAAGCCGGCAGCCTGTAATGATCTGATCGCACTTTCACGACCCGGGCCAGGACCTTTAACGATAACGTCAATTTCCTGCATCCCCTGATCTTGAGCAACTTTTGCAACCTGTGAAGCCGCTGTCTGTGCAGCAAATGGGGTTGACTTTCTTGCGCCCTTGAAGCCTACGTTGCCGCCGCTAGCCCAAGTGAGTATATTTCCGCCTTTATCGCTGATGCACATAATCGTGTTGTTGAACGTTGAGAAAATATGTGCAACACCGTAATTGATATTCTTCTTCTCGCGTCTTTTGCCCTTACGAGCCTGCGCTGTTCTTTTTGCCAACTTTCATTACCTCCCGTTATTTCGTAGCGACTTTCTTGTTAGCAACTGTCCTTCTCGGTCCCTTACGAGTTCTCGCATTAGTCTTAGTTCTCTGACCTCTGACAGGAAGTCCCAAACGATGACGCTGACCACGATAGCACCCAATGTCGATTAAACGCTTAATGTTCATTGAGACCTCACGACGCAAATCGCCTTCAACTTTGTAGTTGTCCTCGATCTCACGACGTAATTTCTGCGTGTCTGCCTCGTCTAAATCTTTAACCCTAATATCAGGATTAACACCGGTCGCCGCTAAAATTTTCTGGGAAGTCTTAAGCCCGATCCCAAAAATATAAGTCAAGCCGATCTCGACTCTTTTCTCTCTTGGTAAATCCACTCCTGCTATACGTGCCATTTAACTTATTACCTCCTGACACCCTGACGCTGTTTATGTCTTGGGTTGCGGCTGCAAATTACGCGAACAACTCCATGACGGCGGATTACTCTACAATATTCACATATAGGCTTTACTGAAGGCCCTACTTTCATATTTCAATACCACCTTAGTTATTTATAACGATAAATTATTCTGCCCCTTGTTAAATCATATGGGGAGATTTCTACTGATACACGATCACCCGGCAATATCCTGATGAAGTGCATTCTCATTTTTCCGCTGACATGAGCCAAAACCCTGTGCCCATTCTCTAATTCTACCCTGAACATAGCGTTTGGCAATGCTTCCGAGATCGTGCCTTTGACTTCGATTACTTCTTCTTTACTGGAATTTTTATCAGCCATTAATTCCTTACACTCCTGTGAAAATATCCTGCGTCAATGTCTTTACCTGCCTTTATAAAATCTAACAAATTTTCAGCGCGTCTTAACGTCGATTGCAAATGTTTGGGATTCTTTATCTTCGGTCTTGTAACGTTAAATCTATTTGGCCTTATCAATTTCACTCTGCCGTCCTGTTCAAAACCTGCTATCACGTATTCGAGTCCCGTATCTTTGCCCCGCCTTGAGATTACAACCTGGCCTATCTCGAACTCTGCCACGGTGTGAGAATCTCCGGTCCGTCGTCAAGAATTACAATCGAGCGTTCAAAGTGTGCTGCGTCAGAGCCATCAACAGTTGAGACAGTCCAACCATTTGCGTCACTGACTTTGACATCTTCGCGCCCGGACATAATCATAGGCTCAATAGCTATAGTCATGCCAGCTTTTAACGTCATTCCCTGTCCAGCTTTGCCATAATTCGGAATTTGTGGAGCCTCGTGCATTTTTTTGCCGATCCCGTGCCCCGTGTAATCGCGAACTATTCCCAAGCCCAACGGAATAACATAACTTTCTACCGCGTGCCCTATATCTCCGAGAGTGTTTCCAACGAGTGCCGCAGCTATTGCCCTGTTCAAAGCGTCTTCGGTAGCCTCAAGCAGTTTTTTGCGCTCCTCACTGATTGCCCCGACCGGATAAGTACAGGCCGCGTCACCACACCAGCCATTTGATAATATCCCCTTCCTTCAATATGCGATCGAAGCTTGGAATGCCATGAACGACTTCTTCATTTACGGAAGCGCATATAGTCCCGGGGAAAGGACTCATGTTGAACGAGGGCTTGTAACCTTTAAAAGCTGGAATGCCGTTATTCTTGCGTATATGTTCCTCTGCTAGGCGGTCAAGTTCTCCGGTTGAAATACCAGGCCTGACAGCTTCGCGCATTATGTCAAGAACTTCAGCGGTAACACGTCCTGCAACTTTCATGAACTCTATATCTTTAGGGCTTTTGATCTTAATCATGGTCCAACAACTTCACAACGCTCTCGAAAACTTCTTCGGGCTTTCCTGTTGCGTCAATGTCATGCAGCAAGTTCTTAGCACGATAGAAATCAATCAATGGCTCTGTCTGGTCATGGAAGACTTTCAAACGAGATCTAACTGTTTCTTCGTTGTCATCGTCGCGCCTGTAAAGTTCTCCGCCACATGCCGGGCATTTATCATGCTCATGAATGTTGGTGACGTTTCCGCAATCTTTGCAAAGGGCTCTGCTCAATAAACGCTTAACGATAACTTCATCATCAATGTTAAACAACACAACGCCGTCAAGCTTCGTTTTAGTCTCAAGAAATTCAGCCTGCGCTACAGTTCTCGGGAAACCGTCAAGCATAAAGCCTTCGTTGTCAGCAAACTCACTAAGCTTTTCGCCAACCATCTTCATGACGATCTCATCAGGAACTAATTGTCCCGCGTCCATGTATTTCTTGGCTTCAAGACCTAATGGAGTGTTATTCTTGAGATTGTGCCTGAAAATATCGCCAGTTGAGATATGAGCCAGATTATATTTTTCTTTGAGAAAGGCTGCCTGAGTACCTTTTCCAGCCCCAGGCGCACCTAATAATACAAGTCTCATGATTAACCCCTAAGCAAGCCCCTACGACCGCCACCGGACTTCTTCAAGATTCCGTCATAGTGACGCATCAACAATTGGGCTTCAATCTGATTAATCGTGTCCATTGCAACACCTACAACGATAAGCACTGCTGTGCCTCCGAAATAGAAGCTGCGGACGTTCAACACGCTTGACATAACGTTGGGAATAAGAGCAATAATTGCCAGGAAGACTGCGCCGCCGAGCGTGATTCGTTCCATAACTCGCGTAATGTAATCTGAAGTTGGCTGTCCGGGTCTGATACCGAGAATAAATCCGCCGTATTTCTTCATGTTGTTGGCAATGTCAGTTGGGTTAAACACTACCGCCGTGTAGAAGTACGAGAAGAATATTATCAACGCAACATCAAGCACTATATACACAACGCTGTTCGGAGCAAACATTGCGCTAAAGAATCTCCCTACAGAACTATCAGTGAAGTAATTCGCGATCGTGTACGGGAAGATTAACAATGAGCTAGCGAAGATGATCGGGATAACCCCGGCCTGATTGACCTTCAACGGAATGAAAGTGCTTTGACCGCCGTAAATTTTATTTCCCACAACGCGTTTCGCATATTGGACGGGTAAACGCCTCTGACCTTCCTGCAGCATGATACAGCCAGCTACTACGACGATCATTAACACTATTCCGAGCAACAAAGCTATAACGCTAAGAGATCCAAGCCTGACCATGTTCCAAGTCTGCAAAATTGCTTCAGGGATTCTAGCGACGATACCAGCGAAAATTAACAATGAAATTCCATTACCGACGCCGTGATCCGTGAGTTCTTCACCTAGCCACATTACCGCAACTGATCCGGATACAAGCGTGATTATTACGAGCAGCCAATCAAAGAAGCCACCTTGCATAATTCCGAGTCCGCGTAACCAAGCTGTCATACCGATAGCCTGAACGAATGCGAATATTACAGCACCGTAACGAGTCCATTGTGTGATTTTCTTGTGGCCGTCAGTGCTATCTTTCTGCAATTTCTCAAGAGCCGGGAAAATTACGACCAGTAACTGCATAACGATGCTTGAGTTAATGTACGGAGCAACGCCTAGCGAGAATATGCCAAAACGGCTTAACGCACCGCCTGAGAATAAATTCAAGAAGTCCATTACGCCGCCACCAGTGCTGAATAAATTAGCAAGTGCTGCTCTATCAACGCCAGGAGTCGGGATATACGCACCTAGCCTGAAGATGAATAATATCCCGAGTGTGAACAATATTCTGCGTTTCAGGTCGGGCAACCTGAATATATCCCCCAAAGACCCGAACATTTATATTACCTCATGGGTTCCGCCAGCAGCTTCAATCTTCTTAACAGCTTCTGCACTGAATGCCGCGGCTTTGATCTTCAACGCTTTTCCGCCAAGTTCTCCATTAGCCAAAATTTTCACGGGCAATTTCTTGCGAATAACTTTAGCTTTCAACATTGCGTCCATGTCAATTTCTGCACCTGCATCGAATTTCTTTGCAAGCGTATCAAGATTCACGGGCTGGAAAACTTTTGCGAACCTTGCATTATTGAATCCACGTTTAGGAGTCCTTCTGGTGATGGGCATCTGGCCTCCCTCAAATCCCGGCTTTACTCCTCCGCCAGTTCTTGATTTATCGCCTTTGTTACCTTTACCTGAAGTCTTACCGTTTCCGCTTCCGATACCCTGGCCTAAACGTTTTGACACATGAGTCGAACCTTTTGCAGGGTGTAAATCGTTAAGTGTAATCATTCTACAACCTCCCACTTAACCAGATGGCGCACGTGATTGATCATGCCTCTAACTTGCGGCGTGTCCTCATGCTCTACTTCTGAATTTAATTTCTTGAAGCCAAGAGCTTTGATTGTGCGTTTCTGTCTTTCGGGAAAACTTATTGCGCTCTTGATCCACTTTGCTTTAATTTTTGCCATGTGAATCACTCCCCGACTGTTACTACTGCTTCATCAACTGGAGCAGCTTCTTCGCCCTGTTCGCCAGCAAGTCCTCTAAGTTTCATGATCTCGCCTTCTGTACGAGTAATCTTGATAGCCTCAAGTGTTGCATTAGCGATATTGATTGCGTTTGCTGTACGTCCTGTGACTTTCGTGACAACGTCTTTAACGCCGCCAAGCTCCATGATTGCACGAACGACTCCGCCCGCGATAACACCAGTACCTTCAGGGCACGGCTTGAGCAAAACTCTAGCAGCTCCAAATTCGCCTACTACAGGGTGAGGAATTGTATTACCAGCATGTTTTACTGATACCATGTTCTTCTTGGCTTTCTCGATTCCCTTACGAACTGCTTCAGCGATTTCCTTGGCTTTGCCTATGCCTGTTCCGACTTGAGTAGCTCCATCACCGACAACTACGAGCACGGCGAATCTAAATCTTTTACCGCCCTTGACAACTTTGCTGACACGGTTAATAGCTACAACACGTTCCTGCAATTCTACGACTTCTTCATTTCTTCTGGGCATTAGAATACAAGCCCTCCTTCGCGTGCGGCATCAGCTACCGCCATAACTTTTCCGTGATAGGCATGACCTCCGCGGTCGAACACTACTGTGTTGATACCTTTGGCCTTGGCTCGTTCAGCGATTACTTTACCAACAACTTTAGCGGCTGCAATATTGCAAGTACCCTTGAGTTCCGGCTGTAATGCTTTCTCCAACGTTGAGGCACTTACAAGCGTATGGCCCTTTTCGTCGTCAATGACCTGAACGTAAATATTCTTTAGGCTTCTGAACACGCTCATACGGGGTCTTTCAGCTGTTCCGGAAAGAGTACGGCGTAATCTCTCATGCCTTACAACGCGCATATCGTTTCTACTTTTCTTCTTCATGATAGTTTACTTCGCCCCAGTCTTGCCAGCTTTACGGAGAATATACTCGTTTTCAAACTTAATACCCTTTCCGTGATAAGGCTCTGGCGGTCTAAACTCTTTGATCAGGGCGCATGTTTGACCTACTAATTCTTTATCGATACCCCTGACGTGAAATTTGATAGGGTTCTCCACAACGATTTCGATACCTTCCGGAGGAGTGAACTCTATCGGGTGTGAGTAACCGAGATTCAACACGAGCTTCTTGCCCTGTAATGCGGCTCTCCAACCTACTCCAACGATCTCCATCGTTCTTGAAAATCCAGTCGTAACACCTGTAACCATGTTAGCTATTAAAGCTCTGGTCATTCCGTGCCATGCTCTAGTTTGCTTTTCTTCGTTGCTGCGGGAAACTTTGACTTCATTAGCCTCAACATCAACTTTGATCCCGGGCATTAATTTTGCGTGAAGTTCACCTTTTGGGCCTTTGACGATAATATCAGTGCCCTTGACTTCAACGTTAGCGCCCTTTGCGATTTCTACAGCTTTGCGTCCAATACGAGACATGATTTACTCCTCCTACCAGACATAGCAGAGAACTTCGCCGCCGAGTCCGAGCTTGTGAGCTTCAGCACTAGTTTTGAGTCCCTTTGATGTTGAGAGAACTGCAAGCCCTAAACCACCCATTACTACGGGTAATTTGTCGCTCTTCACGTAAATTCTGCGGCCGGGTTTGCTAATGCGTCTAAGTCCCTGAATCACGCGCTCTTTGCTGTTGCCATATGATAAATAAATTCTTATCTCTGCATACGGCTTGTCAGGGTCTGTTATCATCTTGAAATTCTTGATATAGCCTTCGTCCTTCAAGATTCTGGCTAATGCTAATTTCATTTTGCTCGATGGAACGTCAACGCACTCTGCATAGGTCATATTAGCGTTTCTGATTCTTGTGAGCATATCTGCAACAGGGTCATTTACGTACAATTTGACCTGCCCCCTTTACCAGCTTGACTTGACAACGCCAGGGAAAGCTCCCTCACGCGCCATT
>CAJOGG010000130.1:0-6629 GCA_905234205.1 uncultured Synergistales bacterium
CGTTTTAATCGGAGCTAATGCTGTAGTAATTGAGGGCGTTCACGTTGGTGAAGGTGCTGTAGTCGCTGCCGGAGCTGTAGTGATTGAGGACGTCGCGCCGGGAAAAGTTGTTGCGGGTTGTCCTGCAAGAGTCATCAAGGATAAGGACGCTAACACGACACAGAAGACAGCGTTAGAGCAATCATTGAGGAAGCTATGAACTTTTTAGCAGAGGCCAGGGCATTACGAGATAAGCTCACGAAGATTCGCGAAGAGTTTCACGTTACACCCGAAATTGGCAATCACGAATACAAGACGGCTGAACTAATTGAACGCTACCTTGACGAAGCCGGAATTTCTCACAAACGAGTCCTAGGCACTGGAATAATAGCGAGGCTCGAGGGCAAGTTGCCTGGAAAGAATTCTGCGTTACGTTCGGACATTGACGCGTTACCCATAACCGAAGCAACGGGAATAAATTTTGCGTCACGTAATCCGGGATTTATGCACGCTTGCGGCCATGACGTTCATATTACAGGAGCGATAGGGGCGGCGTTTATTCTCAAGGCTCATGAGAAAGATTTATGCGGCTCTGTAACGTTCGTGTTTCAACCTGATGAAGAAGGCGACGGCGGAGCAAAACGAATAATTGACACTGGAGAGCTTGAAAACGTTGATGCAATTTTTGGCTGTCATGTTGACCCCTCTTTACCGGCTGGACACGTCGGGATTCGCTACGGGAATTTTTACGCGGCCTCGGCAATGTTTCATATAACCATAATCGGAAAGAGTGCCCATGGTGCGCAACGTGATAAAGGCATTGACTCGATCGAAGTAGCTTCACGAATCGTCACGGAGCTTTTAGCGATGAATAAGCCTGAAGAAGTCGTAACGGTCGGGAAATTTCACGCAGGAACTGCCGGAAATATTTTGGCTGATAAAGCTGAACTCAACGGGATAATGCGAACTTTCGGAATAGATAACCGCGCAAGAATGTGCAACGAACTTGAAAGCATCACGCAAAAAATTTGTGAGCAATACGGAGCCAAGTATGAATGTGAACTCAACCTTAACACCCCAGGAGTAGTTAATGACAACGACGAAATCACAAGTCTTGTAGAAAAATCAGCACGTGAGATTTTGCCGGCTGAAAACGTTCATGTAATTGAGAAACCTTTGTACATAAGCGAGGATTTTGGCTATTACATCATGCATAGGACAGGGAATTTCTATCACATAGGCGCAGGGTGTGAATATCCATTGCATAGCGATAAATTTTTGCCGCTCCCGGACGCGATAATCACAGCTTCGGCTTTACATTCGGCCGTCGTATATAATTTCAATAAGGAATGATTTAACTTGATAATAACCGCAAAATTCGGAGGTACTTCACTAGCCACAGCCTCACAGATTAAGAAAGTAGCCGCGATAATTAAGGCCAAGCCCGAACGTAAGTATATAGTAGCTTCTGCGCCTGGAAAAAGATCTAGCGATGACACGAAAATAACTGACATGTTGTATAAATGTCACGCAAAAGCTATTTACAATCAAGACTTCTCAAGCAATCTAGCGAAAATTTCACAGCGTTATGAAGAGATAATTAACGAGCTTGGAATCGATTTTGACCTTGCTTCAGAGATTAAAGAGCTTCAAGAGAACATGCAGAAGTTTACGACGCCTGATTATGCAGCAAGCCGTGGCGAGTACATTAACTCTAAGATAATCGCGAAATATCTTGGGTGGCCGTTCGTTGACGCGCAGGAGCTTATATTCTTTGACGAGAGAGGCCAGCTTGACGAGGCTAAAACTTTCACGACCATGGGCGAAAAACTCAAGGTTCTTGATCATGCTGTGATACCTGGATTTTATGGCGCGTTACCTGATGGAAGCATAAAGACTTTCTCGCGCGGTGGCTCTGATTGCACGTTCAGTCAAGGCAGATTTATACGAGAACTGGACGGACGTTTCGGGAATGTTGAGTGCAGATCCTCGTATCGTGAGTAATCCAAGCGTCATTAAATACATAACCTACACGGAATTACGAGAATTAAGCTACATGGGCGCAAGTGTCTTGCATGAGGACGCGGTGTTTCCTGTTCGCAAGGCCGGAATCCCAATCAACATTCGCAACACTAATTCACCAGACGACGAAGGAACGCTAATAGCCGCATCACTCCCAAAAGATATAACGCGTAAACCAGTAACAGGAATTGCGGGGCGCAAAGGTTTCTCAAGCATACGTGTAGAGAAATCCATGATGAACGGGGAAACAGGTTTTGGGGCAAAACTGCTCTATATATTCTCAAAGAACGGTATACCGTTTGAACATTGCCCGACCGGAATAGATACTATATCTGTAATCGTGAGTAGCGCGTTGTTTGATCAGAAGCGTGAAGAAGTTTTGCGGGAGATCAAGAATGAATTAGAGCCGGATTTTATTACGATCGAGAAGAATTTAGCCGCAATAGCCGTAGTCGGAGAAGGTATGGTGAGCGTGAAGGGAGTGGCCGCGAAAGTGTTCACGTCACTTGCAGATGCCGGGATTAATATCCGAATGATTGACCAAGGCTCTGATGAGTTGAATATTATAATTGGGATTGATGAAGCTGATTACGAACGAGCAATTAACGCTTTGTATTCAGGAATGATGGCATAAATTTTTCCCCTCCTGATCGTCGTGACCAAGAGGGGAATTTTTTTGTTTATAAATCGTATTCCGATTCGTCGATAACGTCATTGATAAAGTCTTTCTACACGCCTGTTTCGTAGTACTGAAGTATGAACGGCATTGTTGCTGTATTTCTTTCTGCAGAACTGTCCGAATCAGTGAAAGTGAACGTGCCGTTATTGTCGAATAAGTCATACAGATTGTCTGCACCGCCGATGAAATCATCAAAACTCACGCTGTCATAATAGGAATTTGCTCCGAAGAATGACATATCACGCCCCATGGCAGCAAATGCAAACGTGTGAGCTTTTTTCATCTTATCCCAGAGAAGCAACGGATTATCAATGTATTTCTCTCCAAGTTCCAAGTAGTCCTTCCCTTTGCTTTTACCGTCTTTTGTCGATATTAGCTCAAAAATCAGATTATTATCATCAGTCAACGTAATTATAAGAACGTGAGTCTGTTTATAGTTGCTAAGAACGTTACGAAGCGTCTGTGCGTTGGTTGCATTTTCCGGCTTATGACTCTTCAAAATCTGCGCCACCTTGTCGGAAGCACCCGAGGATTTTTTCGCGGCCTTCTTCTTTGCTGCGGCCATTGACGCTGACGAAATACCTAACACGAAGCACAAAACTAACAACAACGATATGAACTTCTTCATGATAGAAAACAACTCCTTATTGTGAAATTTTGACTGCATTATAATGGGGGGGGGTGCGACTTTGTCTAGTCTTTCTTACCAAATAGCCACCACGGAAGCAAGAACAACGAAAAGAACGCTGATACTAATAGACGCGGCCTCAAGCTCAAATTTTCCTGACCCTTGCCAAGAGTTTTAGGGAACGCTATAGCCCCGATTATCTCTAGGACAACTAACACTGCTACGATTATCAAAGCTGACGACTCGTCGAATAATTTTGCTTCAGTCGCATATTTTGCAAACGTTATCAAGCTACATACTATCCACGTAGAAATAAATAAACCGAACTTTACGCCAACGCTTTGAACTTTCAGAGTCTTGCCTAGCACTAAATAACGAATAAACACATACACGATAGCAGCAAATATAAGTCCCGCTATAACAACTCCAAGTATTTCCTGAATTAATAACTCACTCATAATTTCACTTCACCTTTCTAATTTTTTCGGCTTAAGAACATTCCCAGCAACCACCACGGAATTATGAACCACCCAAACAACGTTCCCCAAATAAGTCTCTGCGTGAACAGGTCATAGCCAATCACAATTTTGTTTTTCCAGATCGTATGAGGCACGGCCAAGTAACCAAGTATCATGTAGATAAATATCGGCATTGCTAATCAATCACCCCGTTTTCTTAAGATATAATTTATTCTACGAACTGACAACGAAAGAATCGAATGAACTTGATTAACACGTAAAAGGAGTTGCTGACTAAAAATGGCTTCCTTCAGATTGAGCAAAGACGTTGTAGAGAAATTGCAGGCAAAATTTGACGAGTTTATACAGGCTCGTAAGCTTGTCCGTGAAAATATCGTGAATTATGTTGCCGATTACAGGAGCTTTAACGGAGATAGACAAGACCGCCGGGAATTTCTTGAACGTGAGTATATGCCGCTTGCCCCACAAATGAGTCACTTGCTTCTTGACGATAAGCAAAATATTTTGTGGCATGTTCAGGATATTGCCATCATCATGGGAAGAGATACAACTGCAATCTCGAAATTATTCCAACGCATGGAAGGCAAACCCGGTTGGACTTCAAAGCTTTTAGCATTACAGGAAGATTCACGCTCCGCAAATAACAATCTAATTCACGTTTATCATGAAGGAATATTCGATCTAATCTTTGACAAGTACGAGGAAGAATATTTAGAGCGATTCACGAAACCACGACAAGGTAAGCCGCCGTTAAATCCCGGAGAAGTTACGCGTTTCTGGAAATATCTCAAGACTAAAAACGCTCACGACGATTTACTGAACTTTGAGGACGACGAAGAGGCTATAGAACTACCTGATATTCCCGCGATGAAGTGGCACGATATTTTCGCTCTCATAACACGCAAGGCCTTCACCGCAAAAAATTTGACTCTCTTCCCGATTATATTCGCCATAAGTTTTGAACTTGCAAGACGCTGGAAATTATTAATACCTGTGTTTGCCGCAATGTCATTGATAATTTTCTTGGCCTCGATGATTTTATTACGAACCCATAAAGCAAAGCCTAGCATTCTTTCTGACGTTGGAGCGATTGCCATGATGTGCGCGGTACTATGGGGACTTGGCCTAATCTCTGATGGAGTTATATATTCGCCGGCTGGAAGTGTGATTGACATAAGCAATAACGACCACAAAATTTCTCTCGTGCCTGATCTCGAACGTGGCCACAAAGTAGTTTTCAGAATTAACTCAAACTTTTACGACGACATTAGCGAAATTTACTATAGACTCGATAAAATTGGTGATTACACATTAACAGGCTTCAACGCTTTCCAATATCCTTTGCTATTCATTGAACCAGATAAGCAACACGGAAATATAACGCTGGAAATTAAATACAAGGACTCCGACGGAAAAGAGCACGGCCCGTTTGAGTTTGAGTATAATTTAGATAAGCTTCGCTACGAATTGAGCAAGGAGAGTATCACTAAATGGAGTCTGGAATGGTTATATTTATCGCGAATAAACGAAACGTGTTCAATCTATGTTGCTATAGATAAAGATTACGCTGCCCCGATTGTCGCTTCACTAGTTTATGGAATCAATACTAACTCGCCCGATATTATTGTCGACCTAAAATTTCACACAGGAGAATTGATTCAGACGCTTCCCGATGATTACGTCGAATTTGTTAGCTCATACTTGATTTTCACTGACGGGACTTCTTCGGATATTAAGATAGCGAAATGATAAAAGCCCCCTTTGTGCAAGGGAGCAATGATTTAATATTGAATGTTGTTGATAGTAACGTTCTGTGGATCTGTTCGAGTGATTCTGAAATTGTTGGTTTCCGGCGTAATTTCTGCCTTAACTGGTAGAGTTACAGGTGCCATGAATATATTTGACATATCAACATAGGCTTTAATCTCAACGTCCTGCGACTCAAAATTAGCTATCAATGACGGCCTACCCTCAATCGTTACTGAAACGTTCGGAGGATTTACGCTCCATGACTGCGGAGTATCCGAGCCCCTAACCTCTATCGGGATATTAGCAAGCATTTTTTCCGCCCGAGTCTCGCCTAACTGTAAGCTAACTCGTACCGAAGGAGCACTTACGATAGATACACCTTCAACTTCCGGTTGTCTCAATGGGGTCACTATAACTTTGTCTTCAGCCAACAATGACACGTCTATAACTTCCGTATCAATAGCTTCAATCTTGGACAAGTCTTCGCGCGTTCCCTCAATCTGAATTTCTGAAGGGTCAGTTGTAATTGTTCGTATCTCGTAATCGGCATCAAGTTTACCGGTTAATCTCACGTTCACTGGCACACGTTTTTTCGGCAAACCTCGCGCTAATACACCCCTAAATCTCACTTGCGCTGGCTCAATCGTAACGCTTCCTTCAAATGGTTCAGACTGTGAGAATTTTACCGGCATCAACAAATCTCGTCCTTCTTGTAATTCCTCAATCGTAGGAGTAACTCGAACGCTTCCAACTTTTGCAACGTCGTCTTCAGCTCCCTTGATACCAACCTCCTTGGGAATTATCTCAACGCCTTCAATATATTGTCCCTCCGGAATGTTTTGCGGCAATATCGTTTCAACCGTCATCAATCGCGTAACTTGCCTCACTAAATCCATGACAACCTGCGACGGAAAACATGAAACCAGAGTAGTATTCGCCGGGTTACTAACGTTAATGTTCACGGTGTATCGTTTGCCGGGCACTAAGTTTCTTGCGTCTACATATGCGCTCACGGAATTGTAATCAAGTCTCATCATTACTTCTTCGGGCCCGCGGAGTTCAACGTCAACTTCTGATAATCGCCCACGTAATA
>CAJOGG010000130.1:6671-8049 GCA_905234205.1 uncultured Synergistales bacterium
CCATGCCCGTTACGTAAGCCCACATTAACACGGCCGTAATTATTGAGATTGCCCACAATGCCCAAGACGATGTTAATATGGTATCGAGATTCAAATTTTTCAGCTTCATAATTTATTTCACCAACTCTCCCGCGCTAGGCTCTTTACGTTGTGCCCAGAAAAGTTCCTTGAGTTCGTGTAGTCTACCCTTCCAGCCTGTAACAACTTTTTCTCCGACGAAATAATGCCGCAAAATTCCTTCAACCTGAAAATCCTTCAAGTTCTTAGAGAGCTTACCCTTCACGGCTAACGATACTTCACCGCGTTCTTCTGATACAACAAACACCATAGCGTCGGATACTTCGGTTATACCTAATGCGGCTCTGTGTCGTGTGCCAAACCAGCGCGAAATTTCCGGGGCATCAGCTAACGGCAAGTAACACCCTCCGGCAATCAAGTTGTACTTATCAAGAATTACTGCGCCGTCGTGTAAAGGGTTATTAATCCAGAATATCGAGATCAATAATTCTTCTGTTATGCTAGCATTCAATGGTATAGCGGTCTTCGTGTAATCGCCTAAGCCGACTTCCTGCTGAAAGACTAATAGCGCCCCGATCTTGTTAGCCTTGAGATAACGTAATGCATCGGAAATTTGTTTGACCCTTATCTCCGCTTCATCATCGGACATTTGACGCTTATACAAACTGCTTCGGCCAAGCTCCTCCAACATTTTTCGCAACTCCGGCTGAAATACTATGGGCACAGCAAAACTTAAAGCCAGCAACGCATTCCCAAGAAACCACGACAACAACCTAAAGCGCAAGAACGACGCTACGCCCGCAAGCACAGTTAGAATCATTACGCCTTTAATAAGTTGTATAGCACGAGTCCCAACGAGTAAGACAAGTATTCTGTAGATTATGAATGAGACTATCGCAATATCGATTAAGCTACGAATATCGGCCCACATTACACTACTAACCTTACTGTCCCACGATAAACAAGTCCACGAGTTCCATCGATCGAAACAACGTCATCGTCCATCAACGTTGAAAACGCGTCGGCAACTCCCACGATACACGGCAGATTATAATCAATAGCCAGCGAATTTCCTTCAGTGAATAACAATCCACTCTCGAATAACACCGCCCCAACCTTATCAAGCACTGGTTTATAATCCTCGTTCAATTGTCTCACGACCAAAATACAACCCGGCGTGGCTTTCTCGATTGCCTCTTGAGGAGTGCGAGCTATGCAGACTTTTCCGGTAGCGTTTTTGTGTGAAAGTGGCGTCCCTGACAATAAGATAGTCCCTGTTGTGAGAACTTCAACGACGTTTGTAGAGCCTGGCCTCCCGACTGGAACTCCAGCAGTGATTACTACAAGCTCACCTTCTGGC
>CAJOGG010000131.1:0-4786 GCA_905234205.1 uncultured Synergistales bacterium
GTGATATACTTTAGCGGTTAATAATTTACAACATGGAGGTCTGATTTATATGAGGCTTACGAAATATTTTTTATGCGCATTACTCGTTTTGGCTATGGTGGGAACTGCTCTCGCTGAACCAGAGTTCAAAGGCTCTTACCTAATGGCTACAGCCAGTGCAACCGGAAATTATTACAACTTCGGAAGCGCGCTTTCTTCAGTCGTAAACAACGTAACAGGAGCAAACTTGACAGTAACATCAACAGGAGGCTCCACAGAGAACGCAAGACTCTTGGGTGATGGGGAAAACGAGTTCGCAATGATTCAATCCGACGTCTACAGCTATGCAAGAACAGGCATAGAATTATTTGCAGGCGATCCAATCCCCAACTTACAGGCAATCACAGCTTGCTATCCCGAAATGGTTCAGATAGTTGTACGCAAAGATTCAGGCATTGAGTCAGTTAGCGACATGAAGGGCAAAAATGTTTGTGTGGGAGCTGTTGGATCAGGTTACGAAGTTGCAGCGCGCCAGATTCTCGGAGCTTATGGAATGACTTACGACGACATCAACGAAACTTTCGCTGACCAAGCCACGGCCAAGAACGGAGTCCAAGATGGTACGTTTGACGCTATGTTCCTTTGCTCTGGTTATCCTAATGCCAACGTAATGGAATTATCACTAAGCAAGAAAATTAACGTTCTCTCAATCGATCCTGAACACCTTGAAGTCTTACTCAAGCAATATCCTTTCTATTCAGCTTTCACGACAGCGACCGACGAATACACTTTAGGCCACCCAATCACAAGCGTAGCAGTTAAGTGTATGTTAATTTGCCTTGACACGTTTTCAGAGGATTCAATCTATGCTCTTACAAAAGCCATTTACGAGAACTTAGGCGCGATTCAGGAAATCAACGCAAAGGCCAACTACATGAGCTTAGAGAGTGCATTATCAGGAATCCCAAGTGCATTACACCCTGGCGCAAGGAAATACTACGAGGAAAAAGGAATCGTTATCCCCGACCATCTTAAATAATGAACAATCAGCAAAATCAAACGAAGCTGGACGAGCTTGACCGCGAATCAAAGTACAAGATATTTTCCAACAAGGGCAATATTTTTATCGGAGTGATTCTGACGGCGTGGGCTTTGTTCCAGCTTTATGCTTCTCTTTCCAACAAAGTTCCTTTACAAATTTTACGTTACACACATTTGGGCCTGGCTATATCAATGGCATATATTCTCTATCCTGCTACGAAAAATGCTGATAGACATAAATTGCCGTGGTACGATTGCGTTTTGGCGTTGCTTGTTTTGTGCGTGGCTGCGTACTTCATAATCAATTACAGGCCTTTACAGTTTAGGGCGGGAAGATACAACATGCTCGATACTGTTATGGCTGGATTAGGGATTGCGTTAGTGTTGCTAGCTTGCTGGAGAGTCGTTGGCCCACCGATCGTAATAATTGCCGTGTGCTTTTTCGTTTATGGAATGCTTGGGAAATACATGGGCGGCTTTCTTCAACACAGGGGCTTCAGCTTAAAGCGAATCATTACTCACTTGTTCATCACTACTGAAGGCGTAATCGGTAATCCCTTGGGAGTCTGTGCAACGTACATATTTCTATTCATACTCTTCGGGGCATTTCTTGAGAAGACTCGCATAGGGCAATTCTTCATCAGCTTGGCCAACTCTTTAGCGGGGTGGGCGTCAGGGGGGCCGGCAAAGGTCGCGGTGTTGTCGTCAGCTCTTCAAGGAACAGTTTCAGGCTCTTCAGTCTCTAACACAGTATCAACAGGTTCATTCACTATTCCTATGATGAAATCGCTTGGATATACTCCGGAATTTGCGGGGGCTGTTGAGGCTGCAGCATCGACTGGAGGACAAATTATGCCACCGATAATGGGTTCAGCGGCTTTCTTGATCTCCGAGACTTGCAACGTTCCGTACAGAGAACTTATGTTAATCGCTTTAATCCCGGCGTTGTTGTATTTCACGGGCATATGGATTTCCGTACACCTTGAGGCAAAACGGTTGGGGCTCAAAGGGCTTCCACGTGAACAGCTTCCGAAATTGTGGCCGTTGTTGCGCGATAAAGGGCATTTGCTTTTACCGTTAGTCGGGATAATTTATCTCATGCTTTCAGGCTTCACGATAACAAGAGCGGCTTTGTTGGGTTGTCTGTTGTGCGTGATTGTTCCTTATCTTCGTAAAGGGACCCGCGTACCATTTTTGCAAATCTTTACGGCTCTTCCTCAAGCGGCACGCAGTGTTATATCCGTAGCTACGGCGTGTTCAACTGCTGGAATAATTATCGGCATGGTTACACTTACGGGACTTGGTCAACGAATAGGCACAGGGATTTTCGGACTTGTCGGCAATAGCGTTTTCTTGTCGTTGTTGTGCGCAATGTTCACTTCGCTGATTTTGGGAATGGGAGTCTCTACGACTTCTAACTATCTAATCACTTCAACGATAGCGGCTCCGATATTAATCAAGGCTGGAATACCTCTATTAGCGTCGCACATGTTCTGCTTCTATTTCGGAATTGTTGCTGACATTACACCACCTGTAGCACTGGCGGCTTATGCTGGGTCGGCTATAGCTGGAGGTAACGCTTTCAAGACCGGTGTGAACGCTACGAAACTTGCCATAGCAGCTTTCTTGATCCCTTACATGTTCGCGCTTAATCCCAAAATGATAATGATCGGCGGGAGTCTCTTTGAAGCTCTACCAATGATCATAACGGCGATTTTAGGACTAGTAGGAATAGGCGGAGGCTTTATCGGTTATCTGAATGAGCCTTTGAACATGCCATTAAGAATTTTGTCGTTCGCTGGCGGTTTGTGCATGGTGATACCTGGAGTCTACACGGATATTCTAGGAGCGGTTGCAGTTGTTGCAGTAGTAGTAATCTCTCACATTAAACATTTCTCCCGGGCGTAAAGGTCAGGGAGTTTTTTCTCCTTTCACGATTCTTCATAATATTTCCTTATTCGCATGGTATTAAGAGCACTGTGTTATAATGCCATTTCGATTAAAGACTTGACAAATTTTATTTACGAGGTGATTCTAGTTAATGCTCAAATTCTTTACGCGTATCAGAATTTTATTGTGGGTATTGCTATTAGTTGGACTTGGCTTTCTTGTCAGCAATCAGGTACAGGCAAAACTAGCTCAAGACGCCGCTAATTTACGTTCACTTGAAACTTTAGAAACAGTTGCTTATCCAGTTGAGACGGAAACTTTAACTTCATCAAACTGGGAGACTTGGAGAAGCTATTATGGGCAGGCAAAGAGCGCTCACACACAAAATATAACTACATACGAGAGAGAAATTGTTAAAAGCGTGAATGTTGACGTAGGTAGCCCGGTTAAGGCTGGTCAGACGTTAATCACGTTACAAGTAGCTGCTCGTGGTGCTCAAGTTCAATCAGGAAAGACGGCCTATGAAGAAGCGAAATTGAATTACAACAGACTCAAACAGTTAAATGCTAAGGGCGGGATCTCACAAAGCGAAGTTGATTCAGCTTATGCACGAATGAAATCTGCCGAAGCGTCTATGAAGTCAACACAGTCTTCTTTACAGCGTACAAGCCTCAAAGCCAGCATTAGTGGTATTGTATCAGCAAGAAACGTTGAGCCAGGAGAAATCGCCGAGGCCGGAGCAGTGTTGCTCTCAATCGTTGATCCTAAGTCAATGGAAGCTGAATTAATGGTATCCAAAAAGGACATCATGAAGATTAATCGCGGAACGGAAGTTGAAATTTATGTAGACGGCAAAAAACATATAGGCTATGTCAAACGCACAAGCCCCGAAGCTCAATCAGGTTCAGGCTTATACCCCGTTGTAGTAGGACTGCCGGAAAACTCTGGAATATTGCCAGGCACTTATGTAGAAGGAAGATTCAGAGTCGATACTGCGCAAGATGTCGTAATAATTCCCTCAAACGTTGTAATTTATCGTGGAAAGACTCAATCAGTCTATCTTGCTGACGGAAATAAAGCCAAACTCACAGCTATAACTACAGGCGATGGAAGAGAAGGACGCGTTGTTGTTACATCAGGGCTTAAACCAGGCGACAAATTAATCACGAGCGGAAACAGAGTGCTCTATGATGGCGCAGAAATTATTCGTAATGTTGATCTTGCCGGGAAAAATAGCGTTGATGATTCTAATGAAGGATAAAGGATAAATAATTCATGAGAGGGTTCATAAAGTTTTGCATTACTCACCCGGTGTTTACCGGGTGTTCTGTTGTTATATGGATACTGCTTGGAATATCAAGCTACTTCACACTCGGCGTTACGTTATATCCAGACGTTGAATTACCGTTCGTGTTGGTACGTACAACTTACACAGGCGCAGGCCCCAACGAAATTGAGCAGCTAATCAGCAAGCCGCTTGAAGACGCATTAGCAGACCTTGAGAACCTGAAATCAATCACAACTTACTCGCTTGAAGGTATCTCAATGGTAGCTGTAGAAATGGAATCAGGCACTAACCCGGACTTAGCACTCGTTGACGTTAATAACAAGGTTAAAGCCAAAATTCCAGATCTGCCCGATGATGCTGATGAACCAGTTGCAAGTAAGTTTGACATTAGCGCACAGCCATTCTTGATCGTATCGTTCAGTTCTGAATTACCAGAGAAGACGGCCAAGAAGATGATTGAGGACAGAATACAGCCAGTTGTTGCGCGTATTGAAGGAGTCGGACGCGTTGACGTTACAGGAGGACGAGATCGCGAAATTCACATAAATCTTGATCCGGCAGCTTTGAGCGATTATGGGATTAATTACA
>CAJOGG010000131.1:4894-7389 GCA_905234205.1 uncultured Synergistales bacterium
TGAAGATATATTAATCCCTACTCCTAACGGTCAGCCAGTAAGACTTTCAATGCTCGGTGAAGTTGTTGACGGGGAAGAAGATCAAAGAAGTATGGCGCGAGCTGATGGTAAACCCGTTGTGCAGTTGCGCATAAGCCCACGTTCAAATGCTGACGTTGTTGAAGCCGGAAGATTAATCAAGCATCAAATGACTCGAACGATGAGAGATTACCCGGAATTCAATTACGAATACACTTACGATGATACGGGCTTTGTTGAGTCAGCGGTCAAAAATATTATTCGTGACACAGCTATCGGAATTGCATTAACGGCTCTCGTAATTTATTTGTTCCTTGGGAGATTTTCGGCTACGTTCATAGTTGCTTTCTCAATGCCTGTTGCGTTTGCGGCTACGTTCGTCCCGTTGCAAATTCATGGTTACACGCTCAACCTTATGAGTACACTTGGCCTTGCGTTATCAATGGGTACGTTGGTCATGAACGCTATCTTGATAATCCAGAACATTTACAGATTCCGTGATATGGGCTATGAACCTTTTGCGGCGGCTGAAGAAGGTACGGTTGAAATTTCTATGTCAGTCTTGGCCGGAGTCTTCACGAACTTGGGAGTCTTTATGCCGGTCGCTTTGATGTCAACGATCGCGGGACAATTCTTAAAGCCTTATGCTGTTACGATAGTTTATGCTACGGCGTTCTCACTCTGGGTTACAATGGCTGTTACTCCGTGTTTGGCTGCTCGTATCAAGAAACAGAAGAGCAATGAACTTTCATTAATCGGAAAAATTTTAACTGGCTGGTGGAATTGGATATTCGATGGCTTCAGAGATTTATTCTTCATAATTCTTCACGTTGCTATGAAATTCCCGTTCTTGACTGTGCTGTTTACTATACTTGCTACGTATGGATCATTAAAGCTTGGTGGATTCTTGGGGACGCAATTTACTCCTTCAATGGACGACGGAACAGTTAGAATAACCCTCACGCTTGATAATAATTCATCGATTCATAGGACAGCCGATTTAGTCTATTACGTTGAGGATTATATTAACAGCATTCCCGAACGCAAATATATTAATCACGTCGTATCAACAGTAGCAAGTTCAATGCGTAGTCAGTCAATCAGCGAGGCTCAAATAGCTTTGTACATGAACAACGATCCCGACAGACCTTCAACTGAAGACCTAGCCGACAAACTTAGACCATGGCTCAACAAATTACCTGGCGTACAAATTTCAATTGCGGCAACACGTTCAGGCTTCGGAAATCCAATAGAGATTCAGATTAAAGGACAAGATTTGGATCAACTTTACTCAATCGCTGAAGAAATACAAGCACGCGGTAGAAACGTCCCTGGAGTTAGAGACCTTGAGATCGAAATGGAAATGGGCAAACCAGAACTTGAAATCGAGCCTATAAGATGGAGACTTGCGCCACTTGGGTTAAATATTTCTGACTTGGCCAGCATTGTACGAGGCTATCTAATCGGAAGAGACGCAGGGAAATTCCGTCAAGGCGGTTATGAATACGATATTAAGGCTAGAATAAACAGAGAGAAGGCCAGCGATATTTTCACAGCTCACGAATTACCAATAATGACGAGTTACGGACTTGTGCCACTCGATGAGATCGCTAATATTTCTTGGGGAGACGCTCCTACAGAAATTCAACGTGTTGAACGTGAACGCGCGGTAGTTGTTACGGGAAGAGTACGTTACATAACTTCTGGTGAAGGCAACGCCCGTATGCGTGAGGTAGTTAGTCAAATTAAGCTCCCTGAAGGCGTAACGATCAATTTCGGCGGTGAACAAGAGGACATGGCCGAGAACTTCATAGAATTAATTCGCACTATGGTAATCGCTATAGTAATCACGTACTTAGTTGTCGCGGCAATCCTTGAAAGTTGGACATACGCAATAATAATTCTTGCTACAATTCCAATGGCAGCTATAGGAGTCATTCCAGCAATGTTAATTTCCGGCGTTAATATCTCAATCTTTGCTCTTATCGGAATGATTATGTTAGTCGGAATGGTCGTCAATAACGCTATAGTCGTTGTAGATTACGCTGAAGTCTTGAGGTTGCAGGGCACTCACCCTTATGAAGCAGTTGAGGAAGCTTGCCATGTTAGATTTAAGTCGCTGTTGATGGCTGTCGTTACGTCTGTTGTATCGTTGGTGCCGTTGTTGTCAACTGGAAGAGGCTCCGAAATGAAACGCCCGATCGCTGTAGTTGCTATAGGAGGCTTAATAGCTGGAGGAATGCTGGCAATGTTGTCAATCCCTGCGGCTTATAAACTTGTCTGGCGAGTCAGATTGCTCTGGGCAAGATTCAGAGGCCGCGAATATGGTGAGAATGACGACGAAGACTACGATGAAGATGATGACGAGTAATCCCCTCCCACCCACCCGCCCCGGGGATTACTCTACAAGCACAATAGGCACGCTGGCACTTGAGGCAATGTTGGTTGAAGTATCAGTAACGCCAAAACCAGGACTT